>DATDHA010000193.1:0-18299 GCA_036521815.1 Alphaproteobacteria bacterium
TCCTTGGCGTCCTCCAGGTCCTCGCGCAGGCTCTTGAGTTCGCCTTCGACCTTGGCGCGGTCGATGTCCCCGACCGGCATGGCGGCATCGGCCAATACCGTGCAGCGCTCGGGTGTCACCTCGGCATAGCCGCCGGCGACGAAAAGCCGCTCGCTCACCTCCTTCTCGGCATAGACCTCGATCACGCCGGGGCGGATCATGGAAAGAAAGGGTGCGTGCCGCGGGAGTGCACCGAAATTTCCTTCAGTCCCCGGTATCACGACCATCCTGACCTCCTCCGAGAGGAGAAGCCGCTCCGGGCTCACGAGCTCGAATCTCAGTTTTTCCGCCATGGCCCTCGTTTCTCCTGACGACCGTCCCTCGACCACCGTGCGGCTCAGGCCGCCTCGGCGGCCATCTTCTTCGCCTTTTCGATTGCTTCGTCGATGGTACCCACCATGTAGAAGGCGGATTCGGGCAGGTCGTCGTACTTGCCCTCGACGATGCCCTTGAATCCCTTGATGGTGTCTTCGAGGTTGACGAAGACGCCGGGTGAGCCGGTGAAGACCTCGGCCACGTGGAAGGGCTGGGAGAGGAAGCGCTGGATCTTCCGCGCCCGCGCCACGGTGAGCTTGTCCTGCTCCGAAAGCTCTTCCATGCCCAGGATCGCGATGATGTCCTGGAGCGATTTGTAGGTCTGCAGGATGCGCTGCACCTCACGCGCGACCTTGTAATGCTCCTCGCCGACGATGCGCGGATCGAGCACGCGCGAGGTCGAGTCGAGCGGATCGACCGCGGGATAGATGCCAAGCTCAGCGATCTGGCGCGAGAGCACCGTGGTCGCGTCCAGATGCGCGAAGGAGGTGGCGGGGGCGGGGTCCGTCAAGTCATCGGCCGGCACGTAGATCGCCTGCACCGAGGTGATCGAGCCCTTCTTGGTCGTGGTGATGCGCTCCTGGAGCACGCCCATGTCGGTCGCAAGGGTGGGCTGATAGCCGACCGCCGAGGGAATGCGGCCGAGGAGTGCTGACACCTCGGAGCCCGCCTGGGTGAAGCGGAAGATGTTGTCCACGAAGAAGAGCACGTCCTGGCCCTCGTCGTCGCGGAAATATTCGGCGACCGTGAGACCGGAGAGGCCGACACGCGCGCGGGCACCGGGTGGTTCGTTCATCTGGCCGTAGACGAGCGCCACTTTCGAGCCGGGGCCGTCGAGCTTGATGACGCCCGACTCGATCATCTCATGGTAGAGGTCGTTGCCTTCGCGCGTTCGCTCGCCCACGCCGGCGAACACGGAGTAGCCGCCATGGGCCTTGGCGACGTTGTTGATGAGCTCCATGATCAGCACTGTCTTGCCCACGCCCGCACCCCCGAAGAGGCCGATTTTGCCGCCCTTCGCGTAGGGCTCGAGCAGGTCCACGACCTTGATGCCCGTGACCAGGATCTCGACGTCGGTCGATTGCTCGACATAAGCGGGGGCTGCGCGATGGATCGGCAGCGTGCGCGTGGCCCCCACGGGGCCGCGTTCGTCGACCGGCTCGCCGATCACGTTCAGGATGCGGCCGAGGGTTTCGGGCCCGACCGGCATGGTGATGGCGTTCCCGGTGTCGCGCACGCTCTGGCCGCGCACGAGCCCGTCGGTCGTGTCCATCGCGACGGTGCGCACCGTGCCCTCGCCAAGGTGCTGGGCGACCTCGAGCACGAGGCGGCGATTCGGGATATCGACCTCGAGCGCGTTGAGGATCGATGGCAGGTCGCCCTCGAAGCTGACGTCGACGACCGCACCCATGATCTGAGTGATCGTACCGACAAGGTTCTTGGCCATGCTGTTCTCCACTCTTTAGTCAGTACCGTGCCATTCGCTAAGGCGTGATCGAAGAGGTCTAACCCCCCTCCCAACCCTCCCCCTCACGGGGGAGGGCATTTATACCGCCCCCCTTGAGGGGGAGGTCGGCGACGCGCCAGTGTCGCCGGGTGGGGGGTTTATCGCCGAACCTCCAAGGATCTGGTCCGAACCGGTCATGATCTAGATCGCCTCCGCGCCCGAGATGATCTCGATGAGCTCCTTGGTGATCGCGGCCTGACGCGTGCGGTTGTAGTTGAGCGTCAGTTTGTTGATCATTTCGCCCGCGTTGCGGGTTGCATTGTCCATCGCGGACATGCGCGCACCCTGCTCGCTCGCGTTATTCTCGACAAGGGCGCGGTAGATCTGCATCGCGATGTTGCGCGGGAGGAGATGGACGAGGATCTCCTCCTCCTCGGGCTCGTATTCGTAGACGGCGACCGGCCCGGCCGGCGCTGCCGCGGCCGCTTCCGGAACCAGAAACGGCACGATCTGCTGGCGGGTCACGATCTGCACGATCGCCGACTTGAACTTGTTGTAGACGATGGTGCAGACGTCGAACTCGCCCGCCTCGAACATGGCGCCGATGCGCTGGCCGATCCGGTCGGCGGTTGCGAACGTCACGCGCGGGCGCGAGGCATCCTGGATGGTGTCGACGATCATCGCGGCGAAATCGCGGCGGAGCTGGTCCCGCCCCTTCCGGCCGACGCAGAGGATCTTGACCGCACTTCCCTGCCCGACGAGCGTGCGGATGAGCCTGCGCGATTCGCGCACGATCGAGGAATTGAAGCTGCCGCAGAGGCCGCGATCCGCCGTCATCACGACGACCAGATGCACCTCGCTTTTCCCCGTGCCGACCAGCATCGCGGGTGCCCCTGCACGGTTGCGCATGCTGGCGGCAAGCGAGCGAAGCATCGCTTCCATGCGCTCGGCATAGGGGCGGGCGGCTTCCGCCTGCTCCTGGGCGCGTCTCAGCTTTGCCGCCGAGACCATCTTCATGGCCGACGTGATCTTACGCGTCTGTTTGACGCTGCTAATCCGCTGTCTCAGGCTCTTAAGGCTCGGCATCTCACCAGTTCCCTGTGGGGGTCGGGTTTGCGGCGATCGGGTTGGTCGGGGCTCAGGCGAGCGCCTTGACGACGTTCTCGATGATGCCCTTGAGGCCGTCCTCGGTCGCCGGCTTGATCTCCCGGTCGTTGCGGATGGCGTCGGTCACGGCCTTCCCGCCGGCCCTGAGTTCGGAGAGCAGCGAGCTCTCGAAGCGGCGGATATCCTCGAGCTTGACGTTGTCGAGAAAGCCGCGCACGCCGGCGAAGATCACGGCGACCTGCTCCTCGACGGGCATCGGCTGATATTGGTCCTGCTTCAGGAGTTCGGTGAGGCGCGAGCCGCGCGCGAGGAGCCTCTGGGTCGAGGCATCGAGATCGGAGGCGAATTGCGAGAACGCCGCCATTTCCCGGTATTGCGCGAGTTCGAGCTTGATGCGGCCGGCGACCTGCTTCATCGCCTTGATCTGGGCGGCCGAGCCCACACGGCTCACGGAGAGGCCGACATTCACCGCCGGTCGCACGCCGGCATAGAAGAGATCGGTCTCGAGGAAAATCTGCCCGTCCGTGATCGAGATCACGTTGGTCGGGATATAGGCCGACACATCGTTCGCCTGGGTCTCGATCACCGGCAGTGCCGTAAGCGAGCCCGCACCGTGCGCGTCGCTCATCTTCGCGGCCCGCTCGAGCAGGCGGCTATGGAGATAGAAGACGTCGCCCGGATACGCCTCGCGGCCGGGCGGGCGGCGAAGGAGGAGCGACATCTGGCGGTACGCGACCGCATGCTTCGAGAGATCGTCGTAGAAGATCACGGCGTGCATGCCGTTGTCGCGGAAGAATTCGCCCATCGTGCAGCCGGTATAGGGGGCGAGGTATTGGAGCGGGGCGGGCTCGGACGCGGTCGAGGCGACCACGATCGAATATTCCATCGCACCGAATTCCTCGAGCGTCTTGACGAGCTTCGCGACACTCGAGCGCTTCTGGCCGATCGCCACATAGACGCAATAGAGCTTGCGCTTCTCGTCGCCCGAGCTGTTGATGCCGCGCTGATTGATGATGGTGTCGATGGCGATCGCGGTCTTGCCGGTCTGGCGGTCGCCGATGACAAGCTCGCGCTGGCCGCGCCCGATCGGGATCAGGCTGTCGATCGCCTTGAGGCCGGTCTGCATCGGCTCGCTCACCGACTTGCGCGGAATGATGCCGGGTGCTTTCACCTCGACGCGGTTGTTCTTCACGTCCTTGAGGGGGCCCTTGCCGTCGATCGGATTGCCGAGCGCGTCGACGACCCGGCCGAGCAGCCCGCGCCCGACCGGCACCTCGACGATCGCACCCGTGCGCTTGACGACGTCGCCTTCCTTGATCGTCCGGTCGTCGCCGAAGATCACCACGCCGACATTGTCGGCTTCGAGGTTGAGGGCCATGCCCTTGATGCCGCCCGGAAACTCGACCATTTCGCCGGCCTGGACCTTGTCGAGGCCATAGACGCGCGCGATCCCGTCGCCGACCGAGATGACCTGGCCGACTTCGGCCACGTCCGACTGGGCGTCGAAATTGGCGATCTGCTGCTTGAGAATTGCGGAGATTTCGGCGGCACGGATTTCCATCAGCCAATACCTTTCATGGCAAGCTGGAGCCTTTGCAGTTTGCTCCTTAGCGAGCTATCGACCATCCTTGACCCGACCTTGACGACGAGACCGCCGATGAGGGCCGGATCGACCTTGAGATCGAGGTTGACCGCCTTTCCCACGACCTTCGCGAGCTGGCCCTTGAGCGCTGCGATCTGTGCCGGTGCGAGGGTCGCCGCGGACGCGACCTCGGCCGAGACCTCGCCGCGGTGGGCGGCAAGGAGTGCCAGATAGTCGTCGGCCATGCGCGGGAGGAGATAAAGGCGGCGATTGTGCGCGGCAACGCCGGTGAAATGGCGCACCGTGTCGCCGATGCCGGCCTTGGCGAGGATCGTCTCCATCGCCTTCGCCTGCTCGCGGCGCGAGATCGTCGGGCTGCGGGTGAGCCGGTGCAAATCGGCACTCTCTCCGATCATGCTCTTGAGTGCGCGCAGATTGCCGGCCACGATATCGAGCTCTTTGGCCTCGTCGGCCAGTTCGTAAAGTGCCGCCGCATAACGCCGAGCAACGCCGGCAAGGCCTGTCGTTTCCGAAGCCACTCGTCAGAACCCTCTTGAAGCCCCTGAAGGACACCGATCTCCGGCCGCCTCGGCTGGAATCGGCGCGTCTCGTATCGCGCGCTCAGGTGCAGCACTTCGGGACGAAGCGAGCCTGATAGCGCTCCCCTTTTGGACGGGGATTTACCGCCCGAAGGCGGGGTTTCCTACCACACTGGAACCAGCCGCGCAACCAACTCCCCAGATGCCGAATTGGGTCAATTTGGCGCAGGGCGTGGGGCATACGCCAGGCCGGACAACCGCGCCAGCGACGCCGCTCAAGTCCACCTCCCCCCTTCTCTTGATGGGGAGGTCGGCGACGCGCCAGCGGCGCCGGGTGGGGGGTCGAGACGCCTCGCTCGCCTTGACGGGCCGGACGGCGCACGCTACGGTTCGCGCCCAAAAATGTCGTAATACCAACGGCTTACATAAGTAAATGCTAATCTAATCCGCCCCACGAAACCCTGCCTGCGAAGGCAAGGCCGCAAAGGAACAATCGATGCCGCACCGTAAGTTCGCGCGCGCCAGCTTCGGCAAGCGCCTGCTTGCCACCAGCTCCGTCCTCGCCATCGCCGCGGGGATAAGTGCGGCCGCCCACGCCGCCAACGTCACCAACCCCAACCCCATCCCCGATCCCACCGTCAACACGGGCCAGACCGTGACGACGATCGTCTTCAACGACGGCAAGATCCATACGGGCAGCGGCTCGATCTCGGGCAACATCAACGGCATCTTTGTCGTCGACGGCTCGACCGTCGTCGGCAGCATCGTCAACGCGACCGGCGGCTCGATCTCGTCCAAGGAGGCCGTCGGCATCTTCGTCAACGATATCACGATCACTGGTGGCATTACGAACGGCGGCTCGATCGCGACGCCCGGCGCCGGTATCTCTGTCGGCAATGGCACGACCGTCCTCGGGAGCATCTCCAACAATTCCGGCGGCACGATCGCGTCCAAAAGCGGCAGCGGCATCCTCGTCGGCGGCTCCACGATCGCGGGCGGCATTACGAACGGTGGGACGATCGCGGCGAAGGCTTTCGGCATCTTGGTCAGCTCAAACTCGCTGATCGGCAACTCAGCTTCAGGCGGCGGGATCGTCAATACCGGCTCGATTTCCGTCGCTGGCGTGATCGTGGACAACAGCCCCTTCGGCACCGGCATCGCCGTTCGAGACAAATCGACGGTCTTTGGCGGGATCGTCAACAGCGGCACGATCGCGGCCGACAATGGCATCTTCGTAAGCGGGGCCAAGATCGTCGGCTCGGCTTCGGGCGCCATCGTGAACACGGGTGCCATCTCGGCCAAGAGCGGTGGCATCGCCGTCCTCTTCAACGCGACCCTCGGCGGCGGGATCGTCAATAGCGGCTCGATCTCGGCCGGCGGCGGCGGCATCGTCGTCGCTGTAACGTCCTTGATCGGCAGCACTTCCGCCGGCGGCGGGATCGTCAATACCGGCACGATCACAGCCGGCGACGGCGTCGACGTTCGGCAGAATTCGACGGTCCTTGGCGGGATCGTCAACAGCGGATCGATCGCGGCCTTCGATGGCATCGTCGTGACCGCGAGCAAGATCGTCAGCTCGGCTTCGGGCGCCATCGTGAACACGGGCTCGATCTCGGCCGGAACCGACGGCATCATCGTCTTCAATAATTCCACGGTCACCGCCGGAATTTCGAACACGGGTGCCATCTCGGCGGGCGCGGCCGGCATCATCGTCGCCGGTTCGACGGTCGATGGCGGGATATCAAACAGCGGCACGATCTCGACCGGCGGCAGCGGCATACTCGTCGCCAATAATGCAACTGTCACCGGCGGGATTACCAACAGCGGCACGATCGCGAGCAAAGCCTTTGGCATCGGTGTCCTCAACTCGACCGTCGGCGGTGCGATCTCCAATAGCGGGACGGTCACCGGCACGGGCCTCGTCTTGGGCGGCGTGAGCCTCGGCACCGGCATTGCCGTCCTCAACGGCGGCACCGTGCCCGGCGGCATCGTCAATATCGGGACGATTTCGGGCACGGCCGCCGCGATCGACACCGCGGGCGTCGCGGCGTTCGGCTTTACCGGCGACGGGGCGGCGGTCACGATCCAGCAGGACGCCGGCCTCATCCAGGGTGCGGTGCTGCTCTCCCAGACCAACGCCGATCGGCTCGACATCAACGGCGGGACTGTGAACGGCCAGGTCACCGGCGGGACCACCGCGGCGATCAATCTCGCGGGCGGCAGCCTCGTCCTCGACACCGCGTTCAAGGACAATATCGGGGCCTTCAACCAGACCGGCGGCACGGTCGCCTTCACGGCAACACCGAACACGGCGCTGCACGGCAGCCTCACCGCCGGGACCGTGACGGCGAGCCCGGGTGCCGTGTTCGAGGCGGTCGAGCAGGGCAATGGCGGCGTCTTCGCGAAGAGCCAGACCTACACCGACGTCATCATTGCGGGCGGGACCTTCGCCGACAACTTCGCGGCGACCTCGTTCTCGCCCGTGTTCGGGGCGAGCCTGACGCCGGCTTCACCGGCGGCAACGCGACCGCGAGCCCGGACGGCCAAATTTATGGCTTCGCGGCCGAGACCGGCTATGCCCTCCATTCCGAGCTCCAGTCGAACCCGCTCACGGTGACCCCGCTCGCGGGCTTCGGCTACACCCACCTCCATGCGGACGGCTTCACCGAGAGTGGCGCTAACGCCGCCGACCTCGCGGTCAGCGGCTCCGACGTCGACAGCTTCACCACGTCGTTCGGCGCCCGCGCCTCGACCCGGATCGATGCGGGGGCGAATGGCGTGCTCGTCCCCGAGGCCCACGCGATCTGGCAGCGCGAGTTCCTCGACGACCGCGCCAAGGTGGGGGCTGCTTTCGCGGTGGCGCCGGGGAGCAACTTCATGGTGGTGAGCAACCGCTTCGGCACCAATACCGGGCTCGTCGGCATCGGCATCACCCAGGAGGCCAGTGCCGACGTGAAGATCTTCGTCAATTACGACGCCCAAATCCAAAGCAGCTTCGCGAGCCACACGATCTCGGCAGGGCTGAGGGTGCGGTTCAACTCGCGGGTTTCACCCCCCTCCCAACCCTCCCCCTCACGGGGGGCGGGCTTTCATATTCACCTCCCCACCGGAGGCGGAGGTCGCGAGAGCCAGCGAGCGAGCGGGGGGTGGCCCTTAACCCGCTAATAAACAACCTCATGGTGAGGAGGCTGCGAAGCAGCCGTCTCGAACCATGAAGCCGCCGCGGCGACGCGCCAGCGGCGCCGGATGGGGGGTGCTATCGCCGCGGCGCTACCGAGCCGGCTGCATCGAGCGATACCAGGCGGCAAAGCTCATCGCACCGGCCGAGCTGAAGTCGACGACACGCGAAGCCGGGTCCCGAACCGCCCATCGCTTCTCGACGACAAGGGACAAGACGGCCGCCCCGATGCTGCCGCCAAGATGGTGTCGACGCTCGCTCCAATCGATGCAGGTGCGGCAAAGGGGGCGCTTCATGCGCTTGAGTGCGGGCATGTCGATGCCTCGTTCTTCGAGCATATGGTCGCCCTTGCGGCTCAGATTGACGACACCGTCTCGCCAGTAGAGCACGCGCGACGAAACCCAATGCTGGAACAGTTCGACCGCCATGCGGCCCGCCAGGTGGTCGTAGCACGAACGTGCCTGCCGCATCGCTTCGTCCTTGGGCCCTGGGCGCGTCCGCATATGCCCCGCGCGTGCAGCTACCGTGACAAGCGCCTCGATGGCGTGCGCGACATCGTGATCGGCAATGCGAACATGGCGGTAGCGTCCTTGTCTGGCGCTGACGACCAAACCGCTCGCTTCCAGCTTAGATAAATGCCCGCTTACGGTCGAGGGCGTGACCGCCGCCTCGCGCGCAAGTTCCGCTGCCGTCAGCGACAGCCCGGACATCAGCGCCATCAGGATGTTGGCGCGCGCCGGATCGCCAATCATGGCGGCGATGAGCGAAATATCGGGTCCATCTTTCATAGTTTGATGATCGCCAAATCGTGAATGGCGGTCAACGTGCTAGATCATCGGCCCCGACGGCATCGACGAGGCAAGGCAATGGACCAGATCTCAATATACCTTCCTGGCATCGTTTTGGCGTATTCGGCATTTCTGCTCGCGATCGCGAGCCCGGGCCCGAACGTCCTCGCTGTCATCGGGACATCGATGAGTGTGGGGCGAAGATCGGGGATCGCACTCCGGCTCGGCGTGGCGGCCGGCTCGTTTTGCTGGGCCTTATTGACGGCCGGGGGCCTCTCCGCACTGCTGGCGTCCTATGCCTCCGCACTTACGGTAATCAAGGTCTTGGGCGGGCTCTATCTTCTCTGGCTTGCATGGAAGGCGTTACGCTCGGCGGCTTCCGCGCATGATATCGAGGCCATCACGCTCGCCGGATCGACGCAGGGTGCGTTTCGTTTTGCCGCCCGCGGCTTCTTGATACAGATGACCAATCCGAAGGCGGCACTGGCGTGGATCGCAATCATATCCCTTGGCCTCCAGGCGAGCGCACCTCTGTGGGTCGGATTTTCCATCGTCGTTGGAACGGCTGTACTCTCAATCATCATCCATTGTCTATATGCCGTCCTGTTCTCAACACCCGCGATGGTGCGCCTCTATTCGAAGGCGCGCCGGTGGATTCAAGGTGCGCTTGTCGCGTTCTTCGCGTTCGCCGGCTTGAGGCTGCTCTTCAATCGCCTATAGCCGGCACCTGGTTTCAGTCGTTAGCCGATGTAAGTTTCTGGGGTCGCCAAGCCGGTTGGGGCTGGCAAGATTGACAGGGTGCCACTCTGCCCTTATGTTCCGCCCTCGCTTTCGTGAAGGGCTTTGCCATGAAGATCGTCAATTCGCTCAAGTCGGCCAAGGCGCGCGACAAGAACTGCCGCATCGTTCGTCGCCGCGGCCGGGTCTACGTCATCAACAAGAAGAACCCGCGGATGAAGGCCCGCCAGGGCTGAGGCCGAAATCGACGGTCACGTGCGGCAAGGCCCGGTTCGCGGGCCTTTTTGCTTTCCCGCCTCGCTGGTTCGCCGACATCCCGTGCCGCCATTCCTCAGCCACTCCGGGCGTTGAGTGCCATGAGTCGTGCTTGCGGAACTGGTAATACCAATTGACCTGCCGCCCTCTCGTCGCGCATAGTCGCCGGGGCCTGACGCCGAACCGGAAATCCCGGCGCATCTGGCGCTCCGCGGCTGCCAGAACCCCCGGGTCATGGCAAAACAGCGAAGGCGGGTAGGGGAAATGTCTGGACTGGTCATGCCAGCGCTCGACGAAGGTATTCTCGCGCGCCGGAGCGAGATCGCCGCCGCACTCAGCCGGCTGGTGCCGGGGGAGGGCGTGATCGTCGATGCGGACGAGCTTCGCGCCTACGAAAGCGACGGGCTCACCGCGTATCGCCAGCCGCCGTTCCTCGCCGTGCTTCCGGAAAACACGCAGCAAGTCTCGGCGGTGCTGCGCTATTGCCGCGCCAACGGCATCAAGGTGGTGCCGCGCGGATCGGGGACTTCGCTTTCGGGTGGCGCACTCCCGCTTGGCGACGGCGTGCTGCTCGGCCTCGGCAAGTTCAAGCGCATCCTCGAGGTGGATTACGCGAACCGCTGCGCGGTCGTTCAGCCGGGGGTCACCAACCTCGCGATCACCCAGGCCGTGCAGCAGGCGGGATTCTATTATGCGCCCGATCCATCCAGCCAGATCGCCTGTTCGATCGGCGGCAACGTCGCGGAGAATTCGGGCGGCGTGCACTGCCTGAAATACGGTGTTACCACCAACAATCTCCTCGGCCTCGAGATGGTGCTGATGGACGGCGAAATCATTCGCCTCGGCGGCAAGCATCTCGACGCACCCGACTACGACCTGCTCGGCCTCGTGACCGGCTCGGAGGGCCTCCTCGGCGTCATCACCGAAGTCACGGTGCGCATCCTGCGCAAGCCGCAAACGGCGCGCGCGATGCTGCTCGGCTTTTCGTCGAACGAGCGGGCAGGTGATTGCGTTGCCGGCATCATTTCGAGCGGGATTATTCCGGGCGGCCTCGAGATGATGGACAAGCCTGCCATCAACGCCGTCGAAGGCTTTGTCCATGCGGGCTACCCGCTCGACGTCGAGGCACTCCTCATCTGCGAGCTCGATGGTCCGCCCGCCGAGGTCGACGAGCTGATCGCGCGGGTTACAAGCATCGCGAAAGAGCAGGGCGAAATCTACTGCCGCATTTCGAACGACGAGGAGGAGCGGCTTCTCTTCTGGGCCGGGCGCAAGGCGGCGTTCCCCGCGATCGGACGCATCTCGCCCGACTATTACTGCATGGACGGGACGATCCCGCGCAAGCAGCTTTCCCACGTGCTGGCGCGCACGCGCGAGCTTTCGGAAAAATACGGCCTCGGTGTTGCGAATGTATTCCATGCCGGCGACGGCAATCTCCATCCCCTCATCATGTATGACGCGAACAAGCCGGGCGAACTCGAACGGGCGGAACTTTTTGGCGCTGACCTCCTGCGCCTTTGCGTCGAAGTCGGCGGTGTGCTGACCGGCGAGCACGGGGTCGGTGTTGAAAAGCGCGATCTCATGCCGGCGATGTTCAGCGAAATCGATCTCGCGCAGCAGGAGCGCGTGAAATGCGCCTTCGATCCCGATTCGCTCCTCAATCCCGGGAAAGTCTTCCCGACACTTCACCGTTGCGCCGAACTCGGCCGCGTGCACGTGCATCGCGGTCAGGTTCGCTTCCCTGACATTCCCCGCTTCTAGGACCGGCTCCGCAATGACGGACGTGTTAAAGCCCCGCGACAGAGAAGACGTCCGCGCCCTTGTCGCTTGGGCCGCCGCCGAGGAGGAGCCGCTTGAGATACTTGGTGGGGGCACCAAGCGCGGACTCGGCCGCCCGCTCCAAACGACCCGAAGCGTCGATCTCTCCGGCCTCTCGGGCGTCACCCTTTACGAGCCGGATGAGCTCGTGCTCGGCGCGCGTGCGGGCACCAGGCTTGCGGATATCGAAGCGCTTCTCGCCGAGAATCGCCAGCAGCTCGCCTTCGAGCCGGCCGATCTCGGCCCGCTTTACGGCGGGCGCGCGGGGGCTGGAACCATCGGCGGAACAATCGCGTGCAATTTGTCGGGTCCGCGGCGCATCAAGGCGGGTGCAGCGCGCGATCACTTCCTTGGCTTCACTGGGGCTAACGGACGAGGCGAACTCTTCAGTGCCGGCGGACGCGTCGTCAAGAACGTAACAGGCTACGATCTTTGCAAGCTCCTCGCGGGGTCCTACGGCACCCTCGCCGCGATGACCGATGTGATCGTGAAGGTCCTGCCGGCACCTGAAAAGACGCGAACGGCGCTGGTGTTCGGCCTCGCCGACGAAGATGCGGCCCGCGCGATGGGTGCGGCACTCAACTGCGAGCATGAAGTTTCGGCGGCGGCACACCTGCCCGAACCGATCGCCAGGCGCTCCGCCGTCGCCTATGTGAATGGTGCGGGGAAATCGGTGACCGCCGTGCGTATCGAGGGCTTTCCCGCCTCGGTGCAACATCGCTGCGCGGCGGTCAAGGTGCTGCTCTCTTCTTTCGGCCCGGTCGAGGAACTTCATGGCAAGAGTTCTGCCATACTCTGGCGCGAAGTCAGGGATGTGGCGCAATTCCTCGCCCAGCCCGATCGCGCGGTCTGGCGGATTTCGACGCCACCCGCCGATGGACCAAAGGTCGCGGCGCGGGTCGCGGCGAAGCTCGACGCGGAGCTCTTCTACGATTGGGCGGGCGGATTGATCTGGCTGGCGTCGGCCGCGATCGGAGATGCGGGTACCGCCGTCATCCGTGCAGCGCTGCGCGACACGGGCGGACATGCAACACTCATGCGCGCCCCCGAGGCGACGCGTGCCGCGGTCGAGGTGTTCGAGCCGCTTTCGAACGAGGTCGAGCAATTGAGCATGCGCGTCAAGGAAAGCTTCGATCCGCACCGCATCCTCAACCCGGGTCGAACCCACGCGGGCCGATAGCGAATGCAGACCAACTTCACGCTCGCCCAGCTTGCCGATCCGAACATCAACGAAGCGGACAAGATCCTCCGCGCCTGCGTGCATTGCGGCTTTTGCACCGCGACGTGCCCGACCTACGTGCTTCTCGGAGACGAGCTCGATAGCCCGCGCGGCCGCATCTATCTCATCAAGCAGATGCTCGAAGGCGGCAAGCCGGCGACGGCGAAGGTCGTCAAGCACATCGACCGCTGCCTTTCCTGCCTCTCCTGCATGACGACGTGCCCCTCGGGCGTTCACTATATGCACCTCGTCGATCATGCGCGGGTCCATATCGAGAAAACCTTCCGCCGCCCCCTCGGCGAGCGGCTCCTGCGCAATATCCTCGCGCGCGTGCTGCCGAGGCCGAAATACATGCGCCTGGCGCTCCTCGGGGCTTGGCTTGCCAAGCCCTTCAGGCGGGTGCTGCCCGGAAGCCTCGAGGCGATGATTTCTCTTGCACCGCGGCGATTGTCCTCGCCCTCCAGTGTGGATCGGCCGCAGCAATTCGATGCGGAAGGCAAGCGGCGGATGCGCGTGGCACTTCTCTCCGGGTGTGCTCAGCAGTCGCTGATGCCGTCGATCAATGAAGCGACGATTCGCTTGCTCACGCGGCACGGGTGCGAAGTTGTGGTGGTGCGTGGCGTTAGCTGTTGCGGCGCTCTCGTCCATCATATGGGGCGCGAGCATGAAGCACTCGACGCGGTGAAAGCGAATATTGCGGCATGGCGACGCGAGTTCGAGCATGGCGGTCTCGACGCGATCGCGATCAATGCGTCGGGTTGCGGCACGATGGTCAAGGACTATCGCTACATGCTGCGCAACGACCCTGCCTGGGCGGAGGCCGCACGGCAGATATCCTCGCTTGCCAAGGACGTATGCGAGCTGATGGCGGAACTCGGTCTCGCCGCACCTTCGCGCAAGACGGGAATGGCCGTCGCCTATAACGGGGCGTGCTCGCTGCAGCACGGCCAGAAGATCGGCAAAGCACCGCGCGATCTCCTCGCGGCAGCCGGATTCGAGGTGCGCGAAATCCCGGAGGGTCATCTTTGCTGCGGTTCGGCGGGGACGTACAACCTGCTCCAACACGATCTCGCCGGCCGCCTGCTCGCGCGCAAGGTCGAGAGTATCGAGAGCGTGAAGCCCGATATCGTCGCGGCCGGAAATATCGGCTGCCTCGTCCAGATCGGGAACGGCACGCGCCTCCCCGTTGTGCATCCGGTGGAACTCCTCGATTGGGCGACGGGCGGGCCGATCCCAGAGGCGCTTCGGGCGATAGCACCCAGGATCGGTGCCAGCACCTGACGGCGGTCTCGCTCACCAAAGATTGAGCGCCGGCCGCCTTGGCGTTTTAGCCGTGGGCCGCCATATTGAGGCTATGAAAAAGCTCGTTATTTCAGCCCTTGCGGCCTTGTGGTTCGTGGCCGCCGGTCATCCAGCTTCGGCCGATCAGACCGACGGCCGGCTTGACAAGCTTTTCGCCGATCTCAAGGCGACGTCCGACCCGGTCGAGGGGCAAGCGATCACGGAGTCGATTTGGCAGATTTGGTATGAAACCGACAACACCAAGGCCGAAGCGCTCTTGAACGAAGGCGTCGACGCGATGGACAACGATCGATACGACGCGGCACTTGAGGATTTCAACCGTCTCGTCGAGACAGCACCCGACTTCGCCGAAGGCTGGAACCGCCGCGCGACGCTTCTCTATATGATGGGCGAGTTTGACGGTTCCGTGCGCGACATCGAGCGCACGCTCGAACTGGAGCCTCGCCATTTCGGCGCCTTGTCCGGGCTTGGGCTGATCTACGTCCAGATCGGGAACGAGGAAGCAGCGCTCAAGGCCTTCAAGCAAGCATTCGAGATCAATCCGCATCTCGAGGGCGTCAAGGCGAACATCGAGTCGATTGAGAAAAGCATGAGCGACAAGGGTATCTGAAAGACCGGATGTGATGGCAATTTCAATGACTTCACAAGGGCTTCACCCAGAGTTGATGTGGCACTGGGTGAAAATCGACGTAAATTGAGGCGAAGGGGCGAGCCGGCAGGTAACAAGTGGTCCACTGACGAATCGGCGCTATGCCGAGAGGAGTTCGATCATGCTGATCAAGCGCACGCCCGGTTGGGCCATGAAGGAGTCGGACGCGACACCGGAGTCCGTCTTCGCCCGACGCCGTTCGCTCGTCAGGGCCCTGGCCGCGGGCCCGATCTTGGCGCCAATGCTGGCGGGCGCACTCGCACGTTCGGCGCGCGCGGACGAGGAGGCGTTCGAGGCCGATCCGTCGGCAAATCTCTATCCCGCGAAGCGCAATGAGCGATACACGCTCGATCGTGCGGTGACGCCGGCCGACGAAGTGACCACCTACACCAACTACTACGAATTCGGCTCGCAGAAGAACATCTGGCGTCGCGCCCAGGCCATAAAGCTCCGTCCGTGGACTGTTAAGTTCGACGGCATGGTCGAGAAGGAGATGGTCGTCGATATCGATGCGATCCTCAAGCAGATGCCGCTCGAGGAGCGGCTTTATCGTCATCGCTGCGTGGAGGCGTGGTCGATGGCGGTGCCGTGGACCGGCTTTCCGATGAAAGCACTTGTCGAGTTCGCAAAACCCCTCTCCTCGGCACAGTATGTCGTGATGCAGACCTTCCAGGACCAGGCAGTGGCCCCTGGCCAGCGGGAGTTCTGGTATCCCTGGCCCTATATCGAGGGCCTTACCATGGCCGAGGCGACGAGCGAGCTCGCCTTCATGGGAACCGGCCTCTACGGCAAGCCGCTCCTCAAGCAGAACGGCGCGCCGCTTCGCCTGGTGACACCGTGGAAGTACGGCTTCAAGTCGGTCAAGGCGATCATCAAGGTGACCTTCACCGACAAGCGTCCCAAGACTTTCTGGGAAACCATCGCTTCGGACGAATATGGGTTCTGGGCGAACGTCAATCCAGAAGTGCCGCATCCCCGGTGGAGCCAATCGACCGAGCGAGTGCTCGGCACCAACGAGCGCGTGCCGACGCAAATCTTCAATGGCTACGGCCAATACGTCGCCGGCCTCTACGTCGGTCTCGAGAAAGAGCGCTTGTTCGTTTGAGCGCGACAAGCCGCTTCGATCCCGCGCGGCGCATTACGGGCGCACGGGGCTCGTGGCGGTCCACTCGACATCGGCTCGCGGCTCGCCCAATTTGAGGCAGAGATGGCGGGCCAGGGAAAAATCGCCGATCCGGTTGCTAAGCTGCGCGCGCGGTTCGCGAACGTGGTGCCGGGCGGTGCATGGTTTGCGCCGCGAAAGCCTGAAAAGTGAGGGCAGCTTCGCGCGCGCGAACATTCTTGGGTGGCCGTAAGCGCGCTGGCTGATGGCAAGCTCGTCGAGGAGCGCGGCGGCGTTGCCGTGCGTTCGCGCGATGCTTGGACACGGGAATCGCTGATCGCCGCGATCGCCGCGGCGGTTTTGCTTCACGCGGTCGTTTTCCTGCTCTTTTTCGTCGAATTGCCCAAGAAGGGAAGCAGCCCGGAACCACCGGCAATCCCCGTCGAACTTGTGATGCTCCCACCACCTAAGCCCGAAGTGCTGCCCACCCCCGAGCTCCCCTCGCCCCAGCCACCGAAAAGGGAGTCGGGCGGCGATCCAGATCGTGCGGCCGGTCAGGCTCCCGACGTGGCACCTGAGCGGGAAGCGGTGCCGGAACAGCTCGAGGCGCCTCAGCCAGTCAAACCGCCGCCTCCCCCCACGCAGCCCGCCACAGCGGCAACGCCGGCAGCTCCACTGCCTCCCAAGCCGAAGCCGACCGTGGCCGCCTTGCCGCGAACACATAGTCCGCCCGCACCGCTCCACAATGACAGCGCGCTGACCGGCGAGGGTGGTGGGGATCGCTATCTCAATGCAATGCGCGATCGGATTATGAGCAACCTTGTCTATCCGAACGCAGCACGCTCGCTCCGCCTCTATGGGGTGGCCGTCTACGATGTGCTCCTCGATCGCCAAGGCAGGCTGGTCGAGGTCGAGATTCGACGGTCCTCGGGCGAGGGCATTCTCGATACCGCAGGCATCAATGCAATCCAACGCGGCGCACCCTTCGGTCCCGTTCCTGCCGACGTTCCCGGCGAACGGATTGGGGTCGAAATCCGCCTTCCCATGGAGCCCTAGGAACTTGGCTGGGATTCCCCTGAGTAGTGCAAACGCGCGACTTTAAGTGTGAGGGAAGGCCCCCTTCGTCAGGAAATCGACGCGCGCAAGAGCCCGGTGCTGAAGGTCGTTCTTTCCGCGATAACCATTCAGGCTGTATCCCGCCTGGAAAAATGCAAGAATTGAAAAATGCAAGGATTGCTTGCGGCAGGGGTATCACGAGCTCGCTGGAAGGCTTGCTAAATCCGGCCCGTTTGAGCGCTTGGGGCGGCCATGATCGTCGATTGCCACGTGAATATTTGGGAGCCGTACCATGTTCGGCCGCTCTTCAGCGTCGGAACCGCGTACTCCCGGCCCGGTGCTGTGAACCCGGTCGCGGACCCGGATACGGTCTACGCGGCCATGGCGAAAGTCGACAGGGCGATCGTTTTTTCGCTGCGCTACGGCGATTCCGCGGGCATCGACGGCGATGATGAGGTGACGGCGCGCGCCGTGCGCAAATACCCCGACAAGTTCGTCGGCTTCGCCGCGATCGATCCGCGCCGGCCCGATTGCATGGATCTGCTGCGCCATGCCGTCGAGGTGGACGACCTCAAGGGTGTCAAATATGGGCCGATCTATAACGGCGTGTCACTCCTCGATCCCCTGATGGAGCCGATCTATCGCTACTGCATCGAGAAGAACTTGCCGCTGACGATGCATATGGGCACCACGTTCGCGCAAAATGCGCCGATCGAACTCGGCCGGCCGATGGCCGTCGACGAGATCGCGACCCGACACCCCGATCTCAAGATGATCATGGCGCATATGGCGCATCCCTGGGTCGAGGAATGCATCGTGATCGCCCGCAAGCAGCCCAATGTCTACTGCGAGATATCGGCGATCTTCTACCGGCCGTGGCAGTTCTGGAACACGTTGATTGCAGCACAGGAATACCGCATCGCCGAACGCGACAAGATTTTCTGGGGCACCGACTTTCCATTTTCCGCGGTCGAGGAATCGATCGAGGGCTTGCGCGGCGTCAACCGGCCGGTCGAGGGCACGTCACTGCCGCGCGTCAGCAGCGAAACGATCGATCGAATTCTGCACGCCAATCCATTCGAGCATTGGTGGCACGGGGGCTTGGCGATCAACGCATGATCCGCCGGTTCGGCAAACCGATGCAATCGTCGAGGGCCGACACGCA
>DATDHA010000194.1:0-5617 GCA_036521815.1 Alphaproteobacteria bacterium
GCACACCCAGTGCTGCCGCATTGTCCGCGATAAGCCGGCGCCGGTCGGCGTCCCGCTCGATCGCGACTGCGCGGCAGGTAGGATGCGTTCGCATCCACTCGATGGCGACAGAGCCGCATCCCGCACCCACGTCCCACAGGAATTGGCCAGGTATGGGCGCCAGTGCAGCAAGCGTGATCGCCCGCACTTCACGTTTGGTGAGTTGGCCATCATTGTGAAAGGCGCTGTCCGGCAGGCCGGGAACACGCGGCATGATGGGAACGTTGGCATCCGCGATGCACTCGATCGCGATCGTGTTGAATTCGGCGATATCGCTCGCCTGCCAGGTTTCGGCGGCGCCAGCGACGATGCGCTCTTGCGGACCGGCCATATGCTCGAGCACCCACATGCGGCTCAAGCCGTAGCCGTGCGCGCGGAGCAGTCCGGCGACCGCCGTCGGCGTTTCCGCACCCTCGCTCAGGACGACCAAACGTGCACCTGGCTGGAGATAAGCGTTGAGAAGCTCCAAGGGCCGGCCATGGAGCGTGAGCGCCGCTATGTCCGCGACGGCCCAGCCAAGCCGGGCGCAGGCGAGGCTGACAGCCGACGGCGACGGGACGACCGTCATCTCTTCCACCGGGATCTGGCGCGCAAGTGCTACGCCAACGCCATAGTGCATGGGATCGCCAGTCGCCAGGACGCAGATGGCCGTGCCGCGCCGGCGGACGATATTGTCGATCAGGGCCGAGAGGGGTGACGTCCATGTAAGGCGCTCGCGACCGTCCGCGGGAACCATCGCGAGATGCCGGGCACCGCCGACCAGCACCTCGGCACCATCGATGAGCACGCGCGCGGCGGGTGCCAGCCCCGCGAGCCCCTCTTCCCCGACGCCGACGACCGAAAGCCACTTCATGGCGGATACTCGTTTGACGATGCCAGCGCATTCAAGGCTGCGGCCGCAAGGGCGCTGCCGCCGCGTCGGCCGAGCAATGTGAGGAAAGGCACCTCCCGGCTATCCGCCGCGAGTTCTGCCTTTGCTTCGGCCGCACCGACGAAACCAACGGGAAATGCCAGGATCGCCGCAGGCCTCGGGGCACCCTCGTCCAGGAGTTCAAGCAGGCGAAAGAGTGCCGTCGGCGCGTTCCCGATCGCGACAACAGCGCCGGCAAGCTGCGGCCGCCATAAATCGACTGCCGCGGCGGACCGCGTCGTGCCGAGATGCGCGGCGGTCCGCGCGAGGGTGGGTTCCGCAAGCGTGCAAACGATTCGATTCCGTGCGGGCAGTCGCGCCTCGACGATGCCCTCGGCCACCATGCGGCTATCGCAGAGCACGGCAGCTTCGTCCCGGAGCGCGCGGCGGGCGGACTCGGCAACATCATCGGAGAATGCAAGTTCGTCCACGATGTCGGTCATCCCGCACGCGTGGATCAGGCGCACCGCGACGGGTTCGAGACTCGGCGGCAAATGCGCGAGTGCCGCTTCCGCACGGATCGCCGCGAAGGAGCGCCGGTAGATGTCGCTTGGATCGCGCAAGTAATCGATCATCGCGTCACTCGGCCTTCGCGATTTTCTTGAGCGTCACCGGGCCGAGGGGATGGTCCGCGTGGGGATAGGGATGGTGGTGGCCCGGGTCATGCGCCACTTCGTGGCCGTCGACAGAGTGGTGACCATGGCCGTGGTGGTGATCGTGTCCTGCGCCGTGGTCGTGATGAGGATGAGCCGCGGCACCGCCGGCATCGGTGCCGATGCCCTCGACGTGATGGTGATGGCTTTCCTGCGCAAGCCCGACTTCATCCTCGAAACCGAGCATCTGGACCCGGTATTTGCACATCTGGCAATTCATGTTGCCGGTGCCGCCGAGGATTTCGTCGATCCGGTCGCAGAACGTCTCCAGCACCATCGGGTGATCGTTGAGGTATGGCGCTTTGACGAACTCGATCTCCGGATGCCGTGCCGCGACGATGTCGGTGTGCTCGTAAATGCGCTGCACCAGGACGCCCGAGAAGAGGAAATATGGGAACACGACGATGCGCTTGAACCCGAGCCTTGCTGCGCGTTCGAGTGCCGGCTCCACGAGCGGGAAGGTGACGCCGGAATAGGCGGTCTCGCCCCACCCGAAGCCGAAACTCTCCCAAAGAAGACGCATGACCTTGGCGACGTTCGAGTTTGCATCCGGGTCGGAAGTGCCCCTGCCGACGACGACGAGCATTGTGTGGTGGGGCGAGATCGCGCCATTGGCCTTGGCGCGGGCCGTTTCGATGGACGCCGCTGCGGCCTGCATCATTTTCGGGTCGATGCCGAGATCGCGGCCGAACTTGATCGAAACACCGGCATGTTCGTGCTGGTAGCGATTCAGCACCGACGGCACGTCGTTCTTCACGTGGCCGGCCGCAAACAGCATGCCGGGCACGGCAAGGATCTCTCGGCAGCCGCGTGCGACGAGCCTATCCAGGCCGTCGCGTATGATCGGTTTGGCAAACTCGAGAAAGCCCCACTCGAGTTCGTAGGGGGCGACCCGCGCGCGCAGCTTTTGCGCCACGGCGGCGAATTCCTCGATCGCACCCGCATCGCGACTGCCGTGGCCGCACAGCATTACGCCGATCTTGCCGTTCATCCGGTTCTCCAGGATTTGTCGTTCGGGCCGCCCCGCGCAGCCGCGATTTGTCCTTCGCCGCGGGCGATCGCGAGCATGCCGTCGAGATCGAGGTGCCTTTCCAGGTGGTCCGCCAGTCGATCGAGTACCGCTTCGACCATCGCATCGTAGGCGAGCCCGCTTTCGAAATTTTCCCCAAGGCGCTTCAAGAACGCGCGACGAAACGTATCCGCCGCGAACATGCCGTGGACGTAGCAACCCATCACGCGCCCGTCTTTCGATACCGCACCATCGGGCGCCGCCGAAAGCGCCAACATTGGCCGCGCCGTGTCAGAACCGGTCGTGCGCCCGACATGCATCTCATATCCACACACGGCGAGGCCACTCGCGACTTCCCGACCCCGGACCGCCACTAAGGACTTCTCGCCGGACATGACGGTCTCGACCTCGAGCATGCCAAGGCCGGGCACTTCGCCAGACGCACCTTCAATGCCCTCCGGGTCGGCGACCCGTGTGCCGAGCATTTGGTATCCCCCGCAAATGCCGAGGACGGCTCCGCCGCGGCGCCGGTGCGCCAAAAGATCGATATCCCAGCCCTGCGCGCGAAGGAAAGCCAGGTCCGCGAGCGTTGCCTTGGAGCCCGGCAGGATGACGAGATCGGCGTCGCCCGGCACGGTCTCGCCCGCGCGAACGAAGGCGAACGAAACGTCAGGCTCAGCGTGGATCGGATCAAAATCGTCGAAGTTGGCGATGCGCGGATAGGCGAGAGCGACGATCTTGATCGGTCCTGCGGCATCGCGGCGATGGCGCGCGAGTGCGAGGGAGTCCTCCGCGGGAAGCTGACCGGCTTCCTCGAACCATGGCACCACGCCGAAGCTTTGGAGGCCGGTGCGCTGGACGATTTCCGCGAGCCCGCCGTCGAACAACGAGGGGTCGCCGCGGAATTTATTGACGATGAAGCCCTTGAGCCGGGCGCGCTCGCCATCGGATAAAAGAACGTGCGTGCCGACAATCTGTGCGATGACGCCGCCGCGTTCGATATCGCCGACGAGCACCACGGGAAGCTCGGCCGCATCCGCAAAGCCCATGTTCGCGATGTCGCCTTCGCGCAAATTGGTTTCGGCAGCACTACCCGCACCCTCGACCATCACGAGATCGGCGCCGTCCGCGAGCTGGTGGAAAGACTGGAGGACCTTGGGAAGAAGGGAGGGACGCAGACGCTGATATTCCCGTGCTGTCACGGTCGCGAAAATCTTCCCTTGGAGGACGAGTTGGGCACCTGTCTCACCTTGCGGCTTCAGGAGGACGGGGTTCATATCGATCGTCGCAGCGATACCGCAGGCGCGCGCCTGAAGCGCTTGTGCGCGACCGATCTCGCCGCCATCGGCGGTAACGGCGGCATTGTTGGACATGTTCTGCGCCTTGAACGGGTGCACCCTGAGACCGCGCCGCGCATAGGTCCGGCAAAGCCCCGCCACGAGGAGCGACTTTCCCACGTCCGAACCCGTTCCTTGGATCATGAGTGCGGGCACTCTCGGACTGCGCGCGTTCATCAGAATTCGATCCCTTTCTGCGCTTTCACGCCGGCCTGGAACGAATGCTTCACGAGCGTCATTTCCGTCACGAGGTCGGCGATCTCGATCAGCTCGGGCTTGGCATTCCGTCCCGTGACGACGACGTGAAGCGATGGTGGTTTCCTTGCGAGGAACGCCACCACGTCCCCAAGCGGCAAGTAGTCGTAGCGGAGCACGATATTGAGCTCGTCGAGGATCACCATGTGATACTTGGGGCTCGGCCCATCGCATGCATCGATCATCGCGCGCGAGGCATCCCACGCCGCCCGTGCCGCGGCAATGTCACGCGCGCGGTCTTGCGTTTCCCAGGTGAATCCTTCGCCCATCGTTCGGATGTCGACTTGATCGGGGAAGCGTTCGAGCGCGCGACGTTCTCCGGTTTCCCATTTGCCCTTCACGAATTGCACGATACCCACGCGCATGCCGTTTCCGATCGCGCGCATGGCGAGCCCGAAGGCGGCCGTCGATTTGCCCTTGCCCTTGCCCGTGTGAACCATGAGGAGTCCCTTCTCGATGGTCTTGGTTGCCAGCATGCGCGCGCGCACTTCCTTGCGCTTGCGCGCCTTCTCGTTGGCGCGGGCGTTGAGTTCGGCTTCGTCCAGCTGCTCGCTCACCGTACATCCTCCGTCTCTCGGTTCGCCAACGATGCAAGGTGCGGATAGGCCGAGTTCGAGCGAGGCCGCCAGAGTGCCCGCCCCTGCGCCTCGATGAGACGCTCGGCAATCTCGCGTGCCGCCGCCGGGTTGTTCTTGAGAAGGAATTCCCGCACGCTATCGTCGGCAAGATATGCTTCGTAAACCGCGTCGAAATGGTGATCGCCAACCGCGCGCGCCGTAGCCGCGAAGGCAAAGATATAGTCCACGGTCGCAGCCATTTCGAACGCACCCTTGTAGCCGTGGCGCATCACGCCCTTGATCCATTTGGGATTGACCACTCGCGCGCGCACCACGCGAGCGACCTCTTCCTCAAGTGTGCGCACCTGGGGGCGCTCCGGACGCGCGTGGTCGTTGTGATAGACGACGGGCTGCCGGCCGGAAAAATGCCGCACCGTCGCCGTGATGCCGCCTTCGAACTGGTAGTAGTCGTCGGAATCGAGGAGATCGTGCTCGCGATTGTCTTGATTGTGAAGGACACCTTCGACCGCCGATAACCGAGTTTGGAAGAGGCGATGTTCCGCGGCACCCTCGGCACCAGCGCCGTAGGCATAGCCACCCCACGCGAGATAAGCGCGCGCGAGATCGCCGTCGTCCTGCCAGCCGCGTTCGTCGATGAGGGCCTGCAATCCAGCACCGTAGGAACCGGGCCTTGAGCCGAAGACACGGAAGCCCGCACGGCGGCGCGCGGTCTTCTCGTCATTGCCCTGAGCCATGAGGCCGGCCGCGTCCAGGGCCACGCGCGCGGCGAGCGGGTTCAGCTCCGGCGGCTCGTCGAGTGCCGCCACCGCGCGGGCGACCGAGTCGACGAGTTCGAT
>DATDHA010000195.1:0-3200 GCA_036521815.1 Alphaproteobacteria bacterium
GAGCCGTGCCGCGTCGACGAGAAAGCCGCTCGCCGGGCGATCGACGAGTTCGGCCGCCCGATAGCCGAGTGCGCCGCGAGGCGAGACGAAGGCGAAGCTGCCGTCGGTGCGTGTCTCCCAGGCGACGTCGCTCGAGATCTCGACTAGGTCCTTATAGCGTTGGCGCGATTCGATGAGGGCTGCGCGCAGGCGCTGCTCCAGCACCGGATCGGCCGCCGGTTCTGGAAAGGCGGCTCCGACGCAGTGCGTGTCGTCTTGAAGGGGCGATTGATGGGAGCGCCACATGACCTTGGTACCTGGCCTGCCTCACGGACGGCGCGGGGCGCCATCGGCTGCGCGCACATTCCCGCACCACCCGGCCCCCTCGTCCCGCAGCGTAGGCCCGGCCCCGTTAATGCGCCCTTAAGCTATGCGCAAGTTTGCAAGAATTTTAGATCATCAAAAACGCGCTAAGCTACAGAAATCAGTCGATTTTTCGTGAAAAAATCCCTTAGGACGCGCCATTGGGATTCAGGGCCGGGCTTTAGCGCGGCGTTAGCCGGAAGGGGCATCGAGATATTACCGAGAGGTGACGGGGTGCCGGGGAGCGTGGCACACTGATGCGATGGCCAACCGTGCCAAGCCATTTTAGGAGGAATGAAATGGACAAGCTCTGTGGATACCTGCCGCCGCTCGGACGCCTGTTTCTGAGTGGTCTCTTCGTCTGGGCCGGCTACGCAAAGCTCATGAATCCCGCTGGTACCGGCCAGTATTTTGCCTCCAATGGCATCCCGGCACCGGGCCTCATGGTTTGGATCGCGATCCTTATCGAGCTGGTCGGGGGCCTCGCCATCCTTGTCGGGTTCAAGACGCGATGGGTCGCCGCGATCCTGGCCATCTGGTGCCTGATCACCGGCTTCGCCGTTCACCTGGCGGTTGCGATGCATGCGACCGACGCCATGGTGGCCGGCAACAACATGGTTCATTTTTACAAGAACCTGGGCATGGCCGGCGGCCTGTTGTACGTGGTGACCTTTGGTGCTGGCGCGCTCAGCGTCGACAACGGCATTCGAGCGCGCTGAGGCGGGGGTCCGACGCGCGCAGTGCCAGCGCCCGTTCGGGCGACGAGGCCAAATTCCGCATCGCCGGGGCGCCGCTTGACGCAGGATCGTGGTCTCGCATTGATTTGATACCTGATTAATCGCCCCTTAGCCGGCGTCCTCCTTGCCAAGCCGGCCCGACGCCGCCACTTTAGCGCCATGCGCTCCGGGTCAGCCGCCCTCCATCACGTCGCCACCTGGGTATTCGATCTCGACAATACCCTCTACCCCGCCTCGTGCCGGTTGTTCGACCAGGTCGACCGCCGGATCGGCGCGTTCATCGCTGAATATTTCGATGTCGACCCGGCCGCCGCACGCACGCTCCAGAAGCGCTTCTTTCGGGAATACGGCACGACCCTGCGCGGCCTCATGACCGAGCACGGCGTCGACCCCTACCTGTATCTCGACTATGTTCACCAGATCGATCACAGCCCGATCCCACCCAACCCGGCACTCGATGCCGCCCTCGGACGGCTTGAGGGGCGCAAGATCGTCTTCACGAACGGCTCGGCCGATCATGCCGCAAAGGTGATGGCGCGCCTGGGCGTGGCACGGCGCTTCGAGGCCGTGTTCGACGTGGCGGCGGCGAACTTCATCCCGAAGCCCGAGCTCGCATGTTATCGCGCCCTCCTCGCGCGCCACGACATCGCACCCGACGCGGCCGCGATGCTCGACGACATCCCGCGCAATCTGGAGCCGGCCCATGCGCTCGGCATGACAACGATCCTCGTCAGGACCGAAACCGAATATGGCTCGGCGGGAGAGATGGGCAGCCACATCCATCATCATGCCGACGACCTTGTGGATTTTCTCGAACGCGTGCTCTCGGAGCGTGGCAAGAGTGCTGGATAGTGCCTCCGGGGGTCTTCTGTTGCCAGGAATGGCGGGCCTTCTGTTGACAGGAATAAGGCCCTGTCTCATTGTGCGGCCCGCATTTGAGCCTGAGGAGCCGCACCCCATGGATAAATCCGAGCTCCAAAGCGTCATCGAAGCAGCGTGGGAGAAGCGCGACGCACTCTCGGTCGCGACCGGAGGTGAGGTCCGCACGGCGGTCGACCAGGCGCTCGAAGGGCTCGACCGCGGCAAGCTGCGGGTCGCCGAAAAGATCGGCGGCCAATGGCACGTCAATCAATGGCTCAAAAAAGCGGTGCTGCTCTCCTTCCGCTTGAACGATTCGGTGCCGATTCCGGGCGGCCCGGGCGGTCCCGAGAAAGGTGGCACGCCCTGGTTCGACAAGGTGCGCTCGAAATTCGAAGGGTGGGACGCGGCACGCTACCGTGCCGCCGGGTTCCGCGCGGTACCCGGCTGCTTCGTGCGCCACTCGGCCTATGTGGCGCCGGGTGCCGTGTTGATGCCGTGCTTCCTCAACGTCGGTGCCTATGTCGACAGCGGCACCATGATCGATACCTGGGTGACTGTCGGCTCCTGCGCCCAGATCGGCAAGAATTGCCATCTTTCGGGTGGCGTGGGCATCGGCGGCGTGCTCGAACCCGTGCAGGCCGGACCCGTCATCATCGAGGATAATTGCTTCATCGGCGCCCGAAGCGAAGTCGTCGAAGGCGTCGTGGTCGAGACCGGCTCGGTGCTCGCCATGGGCGTATTCATCAGCGCCACCACGCGCATCGTCGACCGCGAGAGTGGGGAAGTGTTCACCGGCCGCGTTCCGGCTTACTCCGTGGTCGTGCCCGGCAGCCTGCCGGGACGGCCCTTCGCCGACGGCAGGCCGTCCCCCAGCCTCTATTGTTGCGTCATCGTGAAACGGGTCGATGAGCGCACGCGCTCCAAGACCTCGATCAACGAACTACTACGCGCGTGAGTGCCGGGCGGCAGGACAGCACGGTCGACCCGGTCGAGCTCACGCAGGCTCTTATCCGCTGCCCGAGTGTGACGCCAGCGGAAGGCGGGGCCCTGGCACTCCTCGAAGCACAACTTTCGGCCCTCGGCTTCGCCTGCCATCGCCTGAAATTCAGCGAGCGGGGCACGCCCGACGTCGAAAACCTCTATGCGCGCCTCGGCGCCGGCAGCCCGAATTTCTGCTTCGCGGGCCACACCGACGTGGTGCCCGTCGGGAACGCCACGGCCTGGACGGTCGATCCGTTCGGCGCCGACATCCGCGACGGC
>DATDHA010000196.1:0-4915 GCA_036521815.1 Alphaproteobacteria bacterium
TGGCGGAGGGAGTGGGATTCGAACCCACGTTAGGGTTTCCCCTAAACACGCTTTCCAAGCGTGCGCCTTAAGCCACTCGGCCATCCCTCCAGGAAAGGGCGGCACAATAACAGGCCACCCCTCCCTCGCCAAGAAACGAGCGCCGGCAAATTTCAGTGCTTTCCGGCACCAGATCGGCACCCGTCCTATCCTGTAGTGCACCGGCGGTCGACTTTTCTCGGCCATGATTTCCGGTTGCCAGCTCGACCGGCAATGGTCAAATTACGCGCAGAACATAATGTAAAGAGGGGCCGCGCGGCCCCCGAACGGGAAGGCTCGCATGGTGGTCGGACGCATCCTTGGATGGTTCTTGATCCTCGGAGCCCTTGTTGTCGCGGCGATGGAAGCCTATGCCTGGCTCGACCGGGGGACCTATCACATCATGGCGGCGGGCGAGCTTTGGTACAAGGAAAGCCCGAACACGCTCAATCTCCTTCAGGTCGTGGTGCAGCGTTATATCGCCGCATTCCTCTGGGATTACGCCATTCGCCCTGTTCTTCTCATGCCTGCATGGCTTGTGCTCGGGGTGCTCGGCATCCTCTGCCTCGTCCTTTTCCGCAGGCGCACGCGGCGGCGGCGGCACTCGGGCGGATTCGCATAAAGGGGCTATAGCTGGACCGCGGGGACGGCGCTCGCCGTCGGGCGGCTCTATCAGCGATTCGATCCCCCGATTTTGTCCCGGAGTTCCGCCTCAGTCGTCGCTCATCTTGAGGGCGGCGAGGAATGCCGATTGCGGAATTTCGACCTTGCCGAACTGGCGCATGCGTTTTTTTCCCGCCTTCTGCTTCTCGAGAAGCTTGCGCTTGCGCGTGATGTCGCCGCCATAGCATTTGGCCGTCACGTCCTTGCGCAGCGCCGAGACGGTCTCGCGCGCGATGATGCGCCCGCCGATTGCCGCCTGGATCGCGATCTTGAAGAGCTGGCGCGGAATGAGGTCCTTGAGCCGCGCGCAAAGCTGCCGTCCGCGCTGCTCCGCACGGCTTCGGTACACGATGATCGAGAGCGCATCGACCGGCTCGGCGTTCACCAGGATCGAAAGCTTCACGAGATCGCCTTCGCGATAGCCTTCGATGTGATAGTCGAAGCTGGCATAGCCCCGGCTGATCGATTTCAACCGATCGTAGAAGTCATAGACGACCTCGTTGAGCGGCAGGCGATAGACGACCATGGCGCGGCTCCCGGCGTAAGTGAGATCGGCCTGCTCGCCGCGCCGCTCCGTGCAGAGTGCGAGGATGGCGCCGAGATATTCGTCCGGGACCATGATTGTGGCCCGGATCCAGGGCTCCTCCGTGTGGTCGATCTTGACGGGATCGGGCATGTCGGCGGGATTGTGAAGCTCCTGTACGTCGCCGTTCGTCATATGGAGGCGATAGACGACGCTGGGTGCTGTCGCGATCAGGTCGAGGCCGAACTCGCGATGAAGCCGCTCCTGGATGATCTCCATATGGAGAAGTCCCAGGAAGCCGCAGCGAAAGCCAAATCCCAAGGCGGCCGATGTTTCGGGCTCGTAGTGAAAGCTCGCGTCGTTGAGACGGAGCTTTGCGAGGCTGTCGCGAAGCTGTTCGAATTCGTTGGTATCGATCGGGAAGAGGCCGCAGAAGACGACGGGAACGCTCGGCTTGAAGCCCGGCAGCGGCTCGGCCGCGGGCCGGCGCTCCTCGGTCAGCGTGTCGCCGATCCGGCAGTCGGCCACGGCCTTGATGCCGGCCATGATGAAGCCGATTTCGCCGGGTGCGAGTTCGTCCGTATCGGTGAGTTTCGGAGTGAAGACGCCGACGCGGTCGACTTCGTGGATCGCACCGGTCGCCATCATCCGCAGCCTTTGGCCCCTTTTGATCGCACCATCCTTCACGCGCACGAGGATGACGACGCCGAGATAGGGATCGTACCAGCTATCGACGAGCAGTGCCTTCAAGGGCGCGTTCCGCTCGCCGGCGGGTGGGGGGAGGCGCTCGATCAGGGCCTCCAGAACCTCGTCGATTCCCTGCCCGGTCTTGGCCGATACGGAAATCGCGTGAGAGGCGTCAAGACCGATCACTTCCTCGATCTGCTGGCGCACCCGCTCGGGCTCGGCCGCCGGCAGATCGATCTTGTTGAGCACGGGCACGATCTCGTGATTGGCGTCGACCGCAAGATAGGCGTTGGCGAGGGTCTGCGCCTCGACCCCTTGGCTTGCGTCGACGACGAGCAGCGATCCTTCGCAGGCGGCGAGCGAGCGGCTCACCTCATAGGTGAAGTCGACATGGCCCGGCGTGTCCATGAGATTCAGCACGTAGCTCTCGCCGTTCCGCGCCTCGTAGACGAGGCGCACGGTCTGCGCCTTGATGGTGATGCCGCGCTCGCGCTCGATGTCCATGTTGTCGAGGAGCTGGTCGTGAAAATCGCGCTCGGACACGCCGCCGCAGCGCTGGATCAACCGGTCGGCGAGGGTCGACTTGCCGTGATCGATGTGGGCGATGATCGCGAAGTTCCGGATGTGGGCGAGGTCGGTCATGTTCCCGTGCGGCCGCAGCCGGCGCTATTTAGCACCCCGCGACGCCGAGGCAAAGCGCTTTGCCGATGCGAGCGGGAATGCAGCAATCGTCGCGTGCCGGGCCGCAGCTCGAATGGGCGCCGAGGGAAGGCAATCGACATCCGTCAGGCGCGCAAACTGCCGCCCGTCGCCTTGACGACGGCAGCCACGATCTTCCTGCCGATCGCATCGATGTCCTCGTCGGTCAAGGTGCGCTCTACCGGCTGGAGCCGGACGCCGATGGCAAGCGACTTTTTGCCCTCCGGCACACCCTTGCCGGCATAGACGTCGAAAACGGCGACTTCAGCGATGAGGGTCTTGTCGACCCCCTTGGCCGCGCGCACGACGGCTTGCGCCTCGACGTCGCGATCGACGATGAACGCGAAATCGCGCTCGACCGGCTGGAACGGCGACGCCTTGAGGAGGGCGCGGATCTTGCCCGCCTTGCCGCGGGGTTGCGGCACGCGATCGAGAAAGACTTCGAATGCGACCATTGGGCCCTTCACGTCCATGTGCTGCAGGACCTTGGGATGGAGCGTGCCGAACCAGGCGAGCACATTGGCGCCGAGGCGAAGGCCACCCGACTGCCCGGGGTGGTACCAGCCGGGCGCATCCGAGGTGACTTGAACGTCCGCGGGTCCGCCCGCTTCGGCGATCGCCGCGAGTGCGTCTGCCTTTGCATCGAACGGATCGACGTCGCGCTGCGGAACCGCCCAATGGCGCCGGGCTGCCTTGCCCGCGCGCACCCCCGCCGCGACTGTCGCCTGGCCGGATGGCGTGTCGTCGGCATATTGTGGACCGACCTCGAAAAGCGCGAGGTCGCCATGGCCGCGATCCGCGTTGCGCCCCGCCGCCGCGACCAGGTTCGGCAGGACCGACGGGCGCATGACGTCGAGATCGCTCGAAATCGGGTTGGCGAGTGCGAGGGCCGGATTGCCGCCACCGAAGAGTGCGGCGTGTCTCGAGTCGGTGAAGGAGAAGGTCACCGCCTCCATCAAACCACGCACAGCGAGCCCGCGCTTGACCGCGCGCACGCGCCGCTGAGAAGGTGTGAGCGACAATTGGGGCAATGGGGTATCGAGCGACATCGGCACGACGGGGATGCTGTCGTAGCCGTGCACACGCAGGATATCCTCGATGAGATCCGCCTCGACCGCGACGTCGCCGCGCCAGGGTGGGGGCGAGACGGTGAGGCCGTCCGCACGATCGGTGGTTTCGTAGCCGAGTGCCGCGAGGATGCGTTTTTGCTCCGCCGGCGATATCTCAACACCGCCGAGCTTTCCGACGCGATCGGGTTGCAGCAGGATCGTCCGCTTCCAATTCGGAAGCTCGCCCGCACTGAAGACCTCGCTCGCCTCGCCGCCGCAGAATTCGAGGACGAGCCGGGCTGCGACGTCGGCACCCCAAAGTGCTGAGGTCGGATCGAGCCCCCGCTCGAAGCGGTAGCGCGCGTCGCTCTCAATCTGGAGCGTGCGGCCCGTCCGTGCCGTGCGCACCGGGTCGAACAGGGCAACTTCGAGAAAGACGTTCCTCGTCGCCTCGGTGCACCCGCTCCGCTCGCCTCCCATGATGCCGCCGAGGCCGTGAACCTCATTGCGGTCGGCGATTACGGTCATTTCGCCGTCGAGGGCATAGTCCTTGCCATTGAGGGCGCGGAGGCTCTCGCCGGGCCGTGCCAGGCGCATCGTCAGATCGCCCGACACTTTGTCCGCGTCCCACACGTGAAGCGGGCGGTCGAGGTCGAACGTCACGTAGTTGGTGATGTCGACGAGGGCCGAGATCGGCCGCAAGCCGATCGCACGCAGGCGATCCTGGAGCCAGCGCGGACTTGGCCCATTCGTCACGTTCCGAAAGTAGCGCCCGACGACGAAGGGGCAGGCACTGCCCGCATCGCCGGACAACGCGCGCAGCCACTTGATCGGGCTCGTGAACTGGCCCTTCGCGGGTGCGGTGCGCGGGTCGGGCTTCAGCGTGCCGAAGCCGGCAGCGGCGAGGTCGCGCGCAATGCCGCGCACGCCGAGCGCATCGGCCCGGTTGGGCGTGATCGCGACGTCGATCACGGGATCGTCGAAACCCATGTACTTAGCGAACGACTCCCCGACCGGCGCCTCCGCCGGAAGATCGATGATGCCCTCATGCTCGTCCGAGATGCCCATTTCACGCTCCGAGCAGAGCATGCCGTTCGATTCGACCCCGCGGATCACACCTTTCTGGAGATCGAGACCCGTGCCGGGCAAGTGCGCACCCACGGGTGCGAAGACGCCCTTCATGCCGGTCCGCGCATTGGACCCGCCGCAAACGACCTGGATTTTCTCGCTGCCCGTATCGACGACGCAGACGCGCAGCCGGTCCGCGTTCGGATGC
>DATDHA010000197.1:0-8147 GCA_036521815.1 Alphaproteobacteria bacterium
GAAGATCTCAAGACGTGGAACCTCTATCTCAAGAAGGACATCAAGTGGTCGAACGGCGAGCCACTCGTCGCCGATCACGCGGTCTGGAACATGAAGCGCTGGCTCGATCCCTCGGTCGGCTCGTCGGTGCTGGGCCTCATGAAGGGCTACATGATGGACGACGCGGGCAAGCAAATCTGGGAGGCGAATGCGATCGAGAAGGTGAGCGACTACCAGATCCGGCTCAATTGCCGGGCCGCCCAGCTCGCCGTGCCGGAGCATCTCTTCCATTATCCAGCACAGATCCTCTATCCGCCCGAGAACGGAAAATTCACCAAGGACTCCGTGGGCACCGGCGCCTTCAAGATGGTCGAATACGAGGTCGGGAAGAAGGTGGCGCTCAACCGGCGCGATGGCTATTGGGGCCAGCGGCCCGCCCTCGACGGCGTCGAATTCATCGATCATGGCGACGATCCTGCGGCGGCACTTCAGGCGCTGGCATCGAAGCAGGTCCATGGGCTTTACGAGGGCTCGACGACCCAATACGCGGCACTGGAGAAAATGACGCATGTCGAGGTTGTCACAGTGAACACCGCACAGACCGGTGTTGCCCGCATGCAGCCGGCGCACAAGCCGTGGGACGATGTGCGCGTGCGCAAGGCCATGAAGCTTGCCCTCGACACGGAGAAGCTCCTGAAGATCGCGCATCTCGGCTTGGGATTGCCCGCCGAGCACCATCACGTGGCGCAAGTGCATCCGGAATACGCGAAGCTTCCTTTCATGAAGCAGGACATTCCGGCGGCCAAGAAGCTTCTTGCCGACGCCGGCTATCCGAATGGCATCGATGCGGAGATCGTGTGCAAAAAGGATCCGGAATGGGAGTACATCGCGGTCCAGGCGATGGTGAATATGTGGAAGGACGTGGGTGCGCGGATCAAGATCAACGTGCTGCCTTCGGCGCAATATTGGGACATTTGGAACGCGCCGACCAATCCGTTTGCGTTCACCGCGTGGACGCACCGCCCGCTCGGCGTCATGGTCCTTGGGCTTGCTTATCGGACCGGCGTGCCCTGGAACGAGTCGTTCTGGTCGAACAAGACGTTCGACGACACCTTGACCAAGGCGGAGGGAATTCTCGACGTCAATGAGCGGCGCAAGGTGATGGTCGACCTCGAGAAGCTGATGCAGGAGGAGGGTCCAATCGCCCAGCCGCTGTGGCGGGCCCTCTTCACCGCGGTCGACAAGCGGGTTGCCGGCTTCAAGCTGCATCCGACCAACTACTATTTCTGCGAGGAGTGGTCGCTCAAGTCTGCCTGAGGCCGTGCTGGCAAGCTGTCAGGGCGGGCGTCCGGAGCTGGGCGCCCGCCCTTTTTCGTCGGTCGAGATGGACAAGTGGATCGTTCGATCCCAAACTGGCGTCGGGGCGATTTGCTCGAGTGAAAGGAAAGTCGGCAGGCAGAAGGCGGAAGGACGAGAGGGGGCCACTCGTGTGAACGCGCACGGACTCGCGGGCAATAGGCAGTACGATTACCGGCTGGATCGCTGAGGCGCGATGCTGCGCTTCTTCGCCAAGCGACTCGGTCTTCTGCTGTTCATGATGCTGGTCGTCTCGTTCCTGGTTTTTATCGTAGACGAGTTCAGCCCCGGCCAAGTGGCGCGAAAGGTGCTGGGACCCTACGCCACTCAGCTCCAGGTCGATCTGCTCACCGAACAGCTCGGTCTCAACCGGCCCGTGATCGTGCGCTTCGTGGAATGGCTCGGCAACGTCCTGACGGGCGATCTTGGCTATTCGACGCTCTTCAAGCAGCCGGTCGTCGGCATCATCTGGGACCGGGTGGGCAATACGCTGATCCTGGCAAGCATCGCGTTTGCCATCATCGTGCCCGCGTCCATCATTCTCGGCGTGGCGGCCGGTATGCGCGAAGGGTCGCTGCTCGACCGCACGATCTCGCTCGCGAGCGTGCTCACGACATCGATTCCGGAGTTCGCGTCGGGCGTCTTCCTCGCGAGTATTTTCGTGATCTGGCTCGGCCTGCTGCCTGGCACCTCTCCGCTCGAACGCGGCGGCGATTGGTCGATCGCGTCCCAGCTCGTGCTCCCTGTCGTCGTGATGGTGGGCTACGATCTCGGCTACGTCGTCCGGATGGTGCGCGCCTCGATGGCCGACGTGATGACGCGCCCCTATATACGCACGGCCGTGCTCAAGGGTTTGCCGTTTCGCGACGTCATCATGAAGCACGCACTGCGCAATGCCATGATTGCGCCCTTCACGGTGATCCTGCTGCAGCTCAACTACCTCGTGACCGGCGTTGTGGTGGTCGAAGCGCTTTTCGCCTATCCGGGCTTCGGGCGCATGATGGTGGAGGCGGCACTCGCCAAGGACACGGCCGTGCTGGAAGCGGGCTCGATGTTCGCCGTCTTCATCGTGGTAACGACTCAGATCGTCGGCGATTTCGGCTATATGCTGCTCAATCCGCGAATCAGGTTCACCTAGCGAGCACGGTGGAGATCATGTCCGTCGAGACCTCGACTGTTGTCGATGCGAAGCGCAAGCCGAGGCGCCGCGCGCCCGACTGGCTGCGCCAGCTTTTGCTGCTGCGCGAGTCGCCGATCGGAATGGTCGGCGCGGCACTGGTGACATTTTGGGTTTTCGTGGCGATCTTCGCACCCTGGCTGTCACCCTACGGCCCTAACGACAACAACTACGAGGCACTCGCCGATCCGACCCCGTCGGCGGCATTCTGGCTGGGCACCGACAACCAGGGCCGGGATATCCTCTCGCGGATCATTTGGGGGTCGCGCACCGTCCTCGCAGTGGCGCCGACGGCGGTATTCGTCGCCTATATCATCGGCTGCACGATGGGTTTGCTCGCCGGCTATTATCGTGGCTGGGTCGACCAGCTTTTCATGCGCATCGCCGACATCATTTTGTCGTTTCCCGTGTTGATCCTGTACATGATCATCATTTCGAATTTCGGCCCCTCCGCGTTCAATATCGTCATCGCAGTGGTGTTCACCGCCGCACCGCAGATCACGCGGATCGTGCGCGGGCTCACGCTCGAGCTGCGCGAGCGCGAATACGTCGCGGCCGCCAAAATGCGCGGCGAGCGGGGATGGTACATCATGGTGGTCGAGATTCTGCCGAATGTGCGCGGCCCGCTTATCGTCGATGCCTGCCTGCGCATGGGCTACACGACGATTGCGATCGGCGTGCTGGGATTTCTCGGCCTCGGCCTTCCCCCGCCGGACCCCGATTGGGGCGGGATGGTCAAGGACACCTACCCCATGATGTCGACCTGGCCGCATATGTCGCTCATTCCTTGCGCGGCGATCTCGTCTCTCGTCGTCGGCTTCAATCTGCTTGCCGACGGCCTGCGCGAGATCGGCCTCAGGGATTGAGGGGCGCGCGATGAACAGCCTCGGCGAAGGTTCGGTCCCGGTCCTGGAACTCGACGAGGCGCGCATCTCGTATTTTGCGCGCGCCGGCGAGATCAACGTCGTTCCGGGCGTGAGCTTCACGCTTGGCCATGGCGAAGCGCTCGGTCTGGTCGGCGAATCCGGCTGCGGCAAATCGACCGTCGCCTTCGCGATCATGAATTACCTCGGTGCCGCGGGACAGCTCACCGGCGGGCGCATCCTGTTCGAAGGCCGCGACACGGCGAAGATGTCGGCGGAAGAGCTCCGGCGCATTCGCGGCGGCAAGATGGCAATGGTCTATCAGGATCCGATGAGCAGCCTCAATCCGGTCATGCCGGTCGGCCGGCAGCTCATGGAAGTCCCGATGATCCATCGGAATGCAACCGAGGCCGAGGCGCGGGGGCGCGCGATCCAAATGCTCGCCGAGGTGAATTTGCCGGACCCCGAAAGCGTATTCCGCCGATACCCCCATCAACTCTCGGGCGGACAGCAACAGCGTGTCGTCATCGCCATGGCACTCATGGCGGAGCCGTCGCTCCTCATCATGGACGAACCGACGACCGGACTTGACGTAACGGTCGAAGCGGCCGTGCTCGATCTCGTGGGTGCGCTCAGGCGCAAGCATAATTCAGCTATCCTGTTCATCAGCCACAATCTGGGCACGGTGGTGCGGATTTGCGACCGCGTGGGCGTGATGTACGCGGGTGAACTCGTGGAGGAGGGATCGATCGGCGACGTGTTCGGCGATCCCCGCCATCCCTATACGCGCGGGCTTCTCGACTGCATCCCGCTCCTCGGCGCCGACAAGCGATCGTCGCCGCTGGTGCCCATTCCCGGCCAAATGGCGCCCGCCCTGCATCGCCCGCGCGGCTGCGTTTTCGCCTCTCGCTGCGGGTTCGTCGATCCCCCGCGTTGCACGGCGAGGCGAATTCCGACCGAGCCGGTGCCCGGCACGGCCGACCATCGCGTGCAGTGCGTGCGCAGCCGGGAGCTGGAGATGCGACGGTTCCGCGTACCGTCGGCAGGTGCCCCGCTGGGCGAACGCCAAACCGAGCTCGTCCTCAACATCGAGCATCTCAGAAAGACCTATCGCCAGTCGTCCGGTGTCTTCGGCCGATTACGCGGCAACGACGTGAGAGCCCTCAACGACATAAGCATGTCGGCCAAACGCGGGACGACGCTAGCCATCGTCGGTGAGTCCGGTTGCGGGAAATCCACCTTCGCCAGGGTCCTCGCCGGCCTTGAACAGGCAAGCGATGGCAAGGTCAACGTCGAAGGCCTCGACATCGGCGCCATTCCGGTCGAGCGGCGCGCGCAGGACGTCAAGCGCAAGCTCCAGATGGTCTTTCAAAATCCGGACAGCACGCTAAATCCAAGCCATTCGGTCGGCTTTGCGATCGAGCGTTCGCTCCGCCAGCTCAAGAACGTGACCGGCCGGGCGTTGCGCGTCCAGGCGCAGGCCTTGATGGAGATTGTCAAGCTGCCCGCCGATTTCGTGTCGCGCAAGCCGCGCCAGCTCTCAGGCGGACAGAAACAGCGCGTGGCGATCGCCAGGGCCCTTGCAGGCGATCCGGACATCGTGGTGGCGGACGAACCGGTGTCGGCACTCGACGTCTCGGTGCAGGCGGCCATCATTAATTTGCTGATCGAGCTTCAGGCCGAGCGGGCGGTGACGCTCGTCTTCATCTCCCACGATTTGTCGGTGGTGCGGTATCTCGCCGACTATGTGGCGGTCATGTATATGGGCAAGATCGTCGAGTTTGGCGCGGTCGACGACGTTTTCCGCCCACCTTACCATCCCTATACCGAAGCCTTGCTTTCGGCCATACCGTTGCCCGATCCGAACCTGAAGCAGAAACGCATCATCCTGGAGGGAGCGCTTCCGAGCGCCACCGAAATCCCGACTGGTTGCCCCTTCGCGACGCGTTGCCCGCGCAAGCTCGGCCCCGTCTGCGATACCACCCGACCTCCCGAGCGCATCGCAACCGCTGCGCACCGCATTCTGTGTCACATCCCGCTCGAAGAGCTCGCGCGCCTTCAAGCCGCCCCATGAGTTCGACGCGAGGGGTCGGAAGGGTGACGTCAATCGGTGCTAACGACCGCAAGTCCGTTCTCGCACTATTTCACCCTATCGTTCGCTGCTTGCCGCACGGCCGTCCGCCTTGATTTACCGGCGTCTCGTGAGAGATCATCCGATCATGGCGACGTGCTGGTTTGAATTCGACCGGATTTAGGAAATCTCGATGATCACGCCCGATGGAGTGCTGGAACTCCTAGAATCGCACGAGAGGGCCTTTTCCCTCCCTCCGCCGCTCTATACCGACGCCGCTGCGTTCGAGCTCGACCTCGACGGTATTTTGCAGCGCCACTGGCTCTTCGCCGGCCCGAGCTGTCAGATCAGGGAGCCGGGCGAGTATTTTACGGTGCTGGTCGGCAGGACTTCGGTCATCGTCCTGCGCGACCGCCAAGGGGTGTTGCGCGCCTTCTACAATACCTGTCGCCATCGCGGCTCGAGAATCTGCACAGCCGATCAAGGTCGCCTTACGACCATTGTATGCCCGTATCACAAATGGACCTACGACCTTACAGGAGCGCTTCGCTTCACCGGCCGAATGCACAAAGGAATCGATCCCGCCAACTATGGCCTGATCCCGGTCCATCTGGAGACCGTGGGTGGATTGGTCTACATCTGCCTCGCGGCCGAGGCGCCGGTCTTCTCGGATTACAAGGCAACGCTCGAACCGTATCTCGAACCCCACGATCTCGCCCATGCAAAGCTCGCCCACATCGTCAATATAGCGGTGCGCGGAAACTGGAAGCTGGTCATGGAGAACTCGCGCGAATGCTTCCACTGCGCCACCGGTCATCCGGAGCTCGCCCGCAGCTTCATCACCGAGTACGATTCGGGCTATCCCCAAAGCATCGCCGGCGTCGAGGAGTTCTGGCAGCACTGCGAATCCCTCGGCTTGCGCTCGGTCGATACGGCCGGCGAGCACGAGGATTTCCGCATCAACCGCCTCCCGCTTGGGAAGGGTGCTCGGTCGATCACAATGGACGGCAAGCCGGCCGTCTCCCGCCTCCTCGGCAAGGTGGCCGATGGCGATATCGGCTCGCTGCGCTGGGCGCACTTCCCCTCGACGTTCAATCATGTGCTCGGAGATTATTCCTTCCACTATCGGATGCTGCCGACGGCACCCGAGGAGACGCTTGTCACGGCATATTGGCTGGTCGACGCCGAAGCCGTCGAGGGACGCGACTACCGGCTCGACAACCTGATCAAGGTCTGGGACGAAACCAACCGCCAGGACGCGATCCTCGTCGAACGCAACCAGCTTGGCGTCAATTCGGCTGGCTATCGCGTAGGCCCCTATTCCCAGGAAGCCGAGCTTGGGGTGATCGCTTTCGTCGAGTGGTATTGCCGCAAGATGATCGCATTTCTTGGCGGCGGACAGCGAAGGATCGCGCGCGCGGTCTGAGGTGCCGGGCGGGAAAATGCTCGAGCGCCGTATTCGGCTCACGCGCCAAGCGTTTCCTCGAAGGGAAAGCTCGAGAGAAGGCGGCAGCCCGTCTCCGTGATCAGCACCTGCTGTTCGAGTTTGACCCCCTCGCGGCCCCGCTCCTCGCCGATATAGCTTTCGACGCAGATCGTCATCCCCGGCTGAAGCTCGCCGTCGTAGGCACTTTGCTCCCGATCCTGGATATGGGTGATCTTGGGCCACTCGTCGCAGAGCCCCACACCGTGCGCCACGCAGGAATAGCGGTTCTTCACGAAAGCGTTCGGGATGCGCCACGCGAGCTCGCTCGCCTCGCGAAAATCGAGACCCGGCTTCATCAGCTTGTCGATGTTGTAATGGATTTGCTCCATCGCCAGGCCGTAGATGCGCCGCTGTTCGGTGCTCGGCTTGCCGGGGCCGCAGAAATACGTGCGCGAGATGTCGGCGCAATAGCCGAACGGCCCGATGAGGTCGGTGTCGAAACTCACGAGGTCGCCCGGCCGGATCAGGCGATCGCCGCATTCCTGGAACCAGGGGTTCGTGCGTTCACCGGACGAGAGGATGCGCGTTTCGATCCACTCGCCGCCGAGGCGTATGTTGGTCTCGTGGAGGACGGCCCAAAGCTCGTTTTCCGTGACGCCGGGCCTGAGTGCCTCGCGCATGCGCGCCATCCCCGCCTCGCACACGGCGATCGACTGCACCATGCAGGCGATCTCGTCCTCCGACTTGATCGCGCGCGCGATCTCGCACGGCTCCTGCCCGTCGAAGACCTCGATGGCGCGCTTTTCAAGCGCATGAGTGCCGGGCGGATCGAGGCGGTCGATTGCGATCCGCTTGCTGGCGCCGCAATGCCGAGCAACGACCGCGGCGATTTCATTGGCCCACGCATTTGCCTTTTCTTCAACGCGGCTGCCGGCACCGAAGAAAAAGAATCCGTGTGCCGGCCGCACCTCCTCGATCGTCTCGAGGCCCGCCGAGAGATGCTCGCAATTGTGGAAGTCCCAAAGTATCGCCCGCCCTTCGACCGGCACGAAGCAGTATCGCGCCGGCGTGTGCGAGGTCCACACAGACATGTTCCGGCTGCCGGTCGCGTAGCGGATATTCATCGGATCGAACAACAGGGCGGCGGCATAATCGCGCCGTGCGAGTTCGGCCTGAAGCCGTCCCAACCGATAGGCGCGCAAGCGCACCATATCGATCTGGCGCTCGTTGTCCCTGAGGCCCGCGCCAGTCATGCGCGGTGCGAGCCGTGCTTCC
>DATDHA010000198.1:0-5292 GCA_036521815.1 Alphaproteobacteria bacterium
GCGAGACAGTGCGCGCGCTCTCGATGACGCGCGTCGTGAGGTCGGCCCAATCGTCCGGATCCTCGCCATTGGGGACCGTGAAGTCCTTCACGACCCTGTTGTCCCCGTCGGTGAGTTCGATCTCGCGGTTTGTGCGCGAGACATGGAGCTGCGGATCGATTTTCTCGACCCCTTCCATACCGGCGAGTGCCACCTCGCTCATCGGGACATTATCGACGTAGCGCTGGGAGATATGCGTATAGCCGGCGTCGATCACTTCTCCGGCAATCGTCGAAAAATCCTCGTGCTCGTCGCCATGCCCGCTGCAGGCTGCGAGCCCGAGCAGGAAAAGTACGCCCGCCCCCGTGATGGGTCGAAATCGCTCCAGGCCGCGTCTGAGCGCTCGAGGAGCGCGACAGGCTGCGCCACGCGCCGCGTGTGGCTGAGGTTTCATAACAATTTTTAGTCGCCCTGAATCCAAGGGAATAAGTAGCGTTGTGTCAACGCTCGCACAAGGTCTTACAGTGCATGCCGCCGAAATTCTGCGGCATATTAGGTAAAATACGGTTAACGGGCCGTGACCCGACGAATTGTCGCTGACGAATTGTCGCTAGTGTGGCAAATCCGAAATTCGCCGCATCTGGGTGTGGGACCGTGAGCGAATTTCGGATTCAAAGCCACACGAGTAATATGTTGTATCTAGTGTGGTATTCGGATTTGAAGTTCCTAAACGCGGATGCCACCAAAATGTTCGGAACTTCAAATCCACCACACTAGCGCCGTCCTTTTGCGGCTCGGACCCGCTTGGATTTGCCTCGCATCGGGCGATTTGCCGCCAGTCCGCCCGAGGTGCGATGTCCCCCTGAAGCACGCCTTCCGGCCGCGCGCGCCACACCCTCTTCTAGGAGTTCGAAGACGAGGCCTCCGGTGATCGCATCCGCCTCGGCGAGGCGAATTTCAACAGTGTCACCAAGGACATAAACCCTTCCCGAGGAGCGGCCAACGAGGCGGTGGCGAGCTTCCTCATGGGCGTAATAGTCGGCGGGGAGCGTGCGGATCGGCACCAGCCCGTCGGCTCCTGTCTCGTCCAAGGTGACGAAGAGGCCGAACCGGGTTACGCCGGAAATGCGGCCCGCAAAGCTCGCACCGACACGGGCCGCAAGAAATGCCGCGATAAAGCGGTCCTGGGCATCCCGCTCGGCCGCGTCCGAGCGTCGCTCGGTCATCGAAATATGTTCGCCGATATTCTCGAACGCGGCTTCGGCCCCGGCCGGCAGCCCGTCCGGACCGAAGCGAAGGGCCGAGACGAGTGCGCGATGGACGAGAAGGTCGGCATAGCGCCGGATCGGCGAGGTGAAATGGGCGTAGCGGCGCAAGGCGAGGCCGAAATGGCCGATATTGTGCGGGCTGTAGACCGCCTGGGCCTGGCTTCGCAGCACGACCTGGCTCACCAGTTGGGCATGGGGCGTTCCGGCCGCCTTGTCGAGGATCTGGGTGAAGTGCTTGGGTTGCAGGACCTGGCCCTTCGCGAGCTTGTAGCCGAGGCTCCCCAGGAACTCGCGCAGGCTGTCGATCTTGTCGGGTGCCGGGGCATCGTGCACGCGGTACATGCAGGCGGTGCGCTTTTCCTCGAGGGTTTCGGCGGCGGCGACATTCGCGGCGATCATGAATTCCTCGATCAACTTGTGGCTGTCGAGGCGTGCCCGGGGGACGATGCGGTCGATATGCCCGTGATCGCCGATGATCACTTGTCGCTCCGGGAGATCGAGATCGAGTGCCCCGCGCGCAATGCGCGCCGCGAGGAGTAACCGGTAAACGCCGTACAGTGGGGTTATCGTGCGTTGGACGAGGGGTGCCGTCAGCTCGTCGGGGCGGCCGTCCGCCGCCGCCTGCACCTGCTCGTAGGTCAGCCTGGCCGCCGAGCGCATCACGCCGCGCACGAAGCGGTGGCGAAGCTTGTTCCCGTGCGCGTCGATCCAGATGTGGACGGCCATACAGCCGCGCTCTTCCGCGGGCTTCAGCGAGCACCACCCGTTCGAGATCGCCTCCGGAAGCATGGGCACGACACGGTCGGGAAAATAGGTCGAGTTGCCTCGCTCCCCCGCCGCTTTGTCGAGCGGATCTCCGGGGCGGACGTAATGCGCCACGTCCGCGATCGCGACCAGCAAATGCCATCCGCCGGGATTTGATGCGTCCCCGTCCGGCTCGGCCCACACGGCGTCATCGAAATCTCGCGCGTCGGCACCGTCGATCGTAACGAGTGGCGTGTCGCGCAGATCCACGCGGCCTTCGGCGCTCACGGGTCCCGCGCGCTCGGCCTGCGCCAGGGCGTCGTGCGAGAAATCGACCGGAATACCGCGCGCGAAGATCGAGATGAGGCTGATCGAGCGGGGATTTCCCATATCGCCAAGACGTTCGACGATGCGCACCGGGCGCAGGCCGAGCCGCGCGCCGTCGAGTAGCTCGGCGAGAACGAGTTCGCCCTCCTTCGCACCTGCCGCATCCTCGGGGGCGACACGGTACTCGGCCTTGTATTTCTTGTCGGTCGAGCGGATGCGCCCGCCGTCCGGCCCGAGTGCGAAAACGCCGAGCACTTTGCCCGGGGTCTCCGATATCCGGCGGATCGTGCGGCCTTCGTATTTGTTGGCGCCGATATGCTTGAGCCGCGCCAGCACGCGATCTCCGGGCCCGATCGCGGGCGTGCCGCGCCGATCGGGCGCCATGTAAATCCGGGGTGGCGGCCCAGCGCCATCCCAGGCGATCGGTTTGGCGACGACCTCGCCGTCCTGGTCGGTGCCCGTCACCTCGACCACGGTGACCTCCGGCAAGCGGCCCGGCGGGCCGAAGCGGCGGCCGGGATTTCGGCCGAGTGCGCCCTCGCGTTCAAGTTCCTTCAACATGGCCTTGAGCTGAATGCGCTCCGCACCCGTGATGCGAAACGCGCGCGCGATCTCGCGCTTGCCGACCGGGATCTGGCTCTCGCGAATGAAGGCCAAGAGCGCCTCCCTCGTGGGGAGGGGGGCTGCCTTCTGCTTCGGTCGTTGACTTGCCAAGCGCTACTTTCTATTCGGCGTCCGCAATCGTCGCCGCGTTCTTTCGTCGCGGAGCCGCCTTCGCGGCCTTGCCCTTCGGCGGGCCGGATTTGGCCGGCTTCGCCGTTTCGGCAGGCGCCATTTTTTGCCGCGCGCGCGGCTTCAACTTGCCCCCACCCGCAGCCGCGCGTGCTGCAAGCAGTTGAACGGCTTGCTCCATCGTAAGCGTCTCGGGTGCGAGATCCTTGGGTAGCGTGGCGTTGATGGAGCCGTGCTTTATGTAAACACCGTAGCGGCCCTGCATGACGCGCACCGGTGCGCCGTCCTCGGGGTGGGGGCCTAGGTCGCGCAGTGCCGCGGGTCCCCGCGTTTTGGCCTGGCTCAGAAGATCGACGGCACGATTAAGGCCAATGGTGAGCACGTCTTCAACCGACCCCACGCTCTTGAATGTGCTTTCATGTTTGATGTACGGCCCGAAACGGCCGAGGCCGGCGCTGATCGGCTTGCCGGTTTCGGGGTGAGGCCCGATTTCGCGCGGCAGCGAAAGAAGCTGAAGAGCAAGCTCGAGGGTCATCTCCTCAGGCTTCGTGCCGCGCGGCAGCGAGACGCGCTTGGGCTTTTCGGCGGGCGGCAGCTTGACCTTCTTGCGCTTCCTGGTCTTCGCGGCAATCGCTTCGCCCTCTTCCGTCTCGGCGGTCGCCGGCTTCGCATCGAGCGCGCCGTTTCCGACACCTTTGCCATTGCCGTTGCCGTTCAACTCCCCGCCGAGCTGGACGTAATAGCCATAGGGCCCCTTGCGCAGATAGACAGGCTTTGTCGACGCTGGATCGACGCCTAGTTCTTTCGGACCTTCGAGAGCTGGCCCCGAGCCGTTGCCGTTGCCGGCAACTTCAAGGGCACGGGTATAGCGGCAATCGGGATAGTTCGAGCAGCCGATGAAAGCGCCGAACTTGCCGAGCTTGAGGCCGAGTTTGCCGGCCTTGCAGACCGGGCAGAGGCGCGGGTCGCTGCCGTCTTCCTGAGGGGGAAAGAAATGCGGGCTCAACTCCTCGTTCAGCGTGTCGATGACCTGCGTGATCGAAAGATCCTTGGTGCCTGCAATCGCCTTGCTGAAGTCGATCCAGAACTCGCGCAGCACCTGCTTCCAATCGACCCGGCCGCCCGAGATGTCGTCGAGCTTGTTCTCGAGATCGGCGGTGAAGTTGTATTCGACGTAGCGCTGGAAGAAGCTTTCGAGGAACGCGGTCACGATGCGCCCGCGATCCTCGGGCATGAAGCGCGCTTTCTCGAGGCGCACGTATTTGCGGTCCTGCAACACCTGAAGGATGCTGGCATAGGTCGACGGCCGGCCGATGCCGAGTTCCTCGAGCCGCTTGACCAGGCTCGCTTCCGTATAGCGCGGCGGGGGCTGGGTGAAGTGCTGCTCGGGCTTGATGTCGCCGCGCGCGACCGCTTCGCCCTCTTTCACCTGAGGCAGGCGACGCTCCTGCTCTTCGTCCTCGGCCGGATCGTCCCGGCCCTCCTGATAGACGCGGAGATAGCCGTCGAAGAGCACGATCGAGCCCGTGGCGCGCAGGACGGCCGCCCCTGACTTGTCGGCGATGTCGATTGCCACCTGATCCAAAACAGCACTTTCCATCTGGCTCGCGACCGTGCGCAGCCAGATGAGCTCGTAAAGCCGGCGCTGATCGTCGTCGAGATACTTCGTCACGTCCTGCGGGCGGCGGAAGAGATCGGTCGGGCGGATCGCCTCATGCGCCTCTTGGGCGTTCTTGGCGGTCGTCTTGTACCGCCGCGGCTGTTCGGGGACGTAGTTCTTGCCGAATTGCTGCTCGATCAGCCGGCGGGCAGCACCGACCGCCTCGTTGGCGAGCACGACGCTGTCCGTGCGCATATAGGTGATGAGGCCCTGGGTCTCGCCGCCGAGATCGATACCTTCATAAAGACGCTGGGCGATCCGCATGGTGCGCGAGGCGCCGAAGCCGAGCTTGCGGGAGGCTTCCTGCTGAAGCGTCGAGGTAGTGAAGGGCGGGTAGGGGTTGCGCCGCTGTTGCTTGCGCTCGACCTTGACGATCGAATAGCCCCCGCGCGCGATGGCCGCGACGGCGGCGTCCGCCTTTGCTTTGTCGCCGAGGTCGAACTTGTCGAGCTTCTTGCCGTTGAGGTGGGTGAGGCGGGCCGACAGCACCTGACCCTGCTCGGTGCGGAAATCGACGTCCACCGTCCAGTATTCCTGGGGCTTGAACTTCTCGATCTCCGCTTCCCGCTGGCAGACGAGGCG
>DATDHA010000199.1:0-3528 GCA_036521815.1 Alphaproteobacteria bacterium
ATCTGTGGTCTTCGGATTTGAAGTTCCTACCCGCGGATGCCACCAAACACATAGGAACTTCAAATCCACCACACTAGCCTTTGAGGAACGCGTGCAACGCGCGGTAGGTTTCCTCGGGCTTTTCCTCCGCGAGGAAGTGACCGCAATCGAGTGCCATGCCCTGGACTTCGCGGAAACGCTCCCGCCAGGTCGCCAGCACGTCGAAATGGCGCTCCATGAGCCCCTTCTTGCCCCAGAGTACCAAGAGCGGGGTCGCCGGCCTGTTCGCCATGTCGGCCTCGTCGTGCGCAAGGTCGATCGAGGCAGCGGCACGGTAGTCCTCGCAGCTCGCGTGGATCGTCGCGGGATCGCGGAAACAGCGCAAATACTCGGCAACGGCCTCGGGTGTGAAAGATGCGGCCCCTGCCGACCATCGATCGAGCTTTTTCTTGAGATAGTAGTCGGGGTCCGCGCCGATCAAATGCTCGGGAAAGTCGAAGGGCTGAATGAGGAAGAACCAGTGGTAATAGCCCGATGCAATCGCCTTGTCGGTCGATGCGAAAATCCTGTGGGTGGGCACGATATCCAGGACCGCGGCCTTCGCGACGCGCTTTTCATGATCGGCGACGAGACGGTGCGCCACGCGCCCGCCGCGGTCGTGCCCGGCCACGGAAAACCGTTCATGGCCGAGGGCCGCCATCGCCTCGACCATGTCCTGCGCCATCGCGCGCTTGGAGTAGGGAAAATGATCGGGCGTCGTCGCGGGCTTCGAGGAATCGCCGTAGCCGCGCAGGTCCGGGCAAACGACGGCGAAGTCCTTGGCGAGCTGTCCCGCAATCTTGTGCCACATGACATGCGTCTGGGGATAGCCGTGGAGCAGGAGAAGTGCCGGACCCCTGCCGCCATGGACGAGATTGATTTCGGCACCCGATGTCTTGATCCGCGCCCGTGTAAAGCCGTCGAACATCTCCCCCTCCCGCTCGCATCGTTTCCTGTCGGCGCACACATGGTTGACTGGCTGCGCGATACTGGCCTTTGCCTGGAACGCGCGGTGCCATGTCGAACTGCTCAAGATCTATGCCGGGCGCATTCATACACAAGCGAAATAAACTGCCGCGCCGCGTGATCCGAAATGGAGGAACGTCGATTGGCAGAAATATTAGGCGTCTATCCGGCGGTCAATATTGAGGTCGATTCGGTCAATTTTTCGTGCGATTGGAGCTGGACTCTGGAATACCTGCAAAGCTCGCCGTATACCTGACTGCGCCCGGCCTCAATGCATGACAAATTTGTAAGTCATGCGCCTGGAGGCGGCATCTTATATCTACTTGCCGATACGGACGCGCACGGCAACCTGCGAATAAAGGTTGATTTGATGAGGTTGGTCTAATATGTCCACCGACCCGAAATTGCTTTCCCTCTCGACGGCGGTGCCGGACCACGTGCTGCACCAGGCCGACGTCAGGGAGATCGGTCGTGCCATATTTTCGAGGAACAAGGCGCGGTTCGAGCGGCTCGTTCCCGTCTATGCGAATGCCGGGATTGAGACGCGATATTCCTGCGTGCCGCTCGATTGGTATCTGAAGCCGCACGGCTGGCGCGATCGCAACATGCTGTACGTCGAACATGCGGTTCCCTTGCTCGAGCGCGTGACTTTATCGTGCCTCGAAAAAGCCGGCCTCGGCATCGAGGACGTCGATGCGATCGTCGCCGTCTCCACTTCGGGGATCGCGACACCGACGATCGATGCCTTGCTCATCGAACGCCTCAACATGCGGCGCGACATTCGCCGCCTGCCGATTTTCGGGCTCGGGTGTGCTGGCGGCGTGCTCGGATTCTCCCGTGCTGCCGAGATGGCGCGCGCGATACCGGGTCAGCGCGTCCTCTTTCTTGTGGTCGAGCTTTGCGGGCTTACCTTCCGGCGCAACGACCACACGAAGAGCAACGTGATCGCGACGGCACTTTTCGGCGACGGCGCGGCGGCGGCGCTGATCAGTTGCGAGGGCGATGGCCCTGCCGTAATCGCGTCCGGCGAGCATACATGGCCCGACTCCCTTGAGATCATGGGCTGGCGCGTGCGCGACGATGGCCTTGGTGTCACGTTCTCGCGCGATCTTCCTGCTTTCTTGCGGAGTGGCTATCGCGACACGGTCGACCGTTTCCTTGCGCGCCACGGCCTCTCGATCGCCGATATCGAGGAGTTCATCTGCCATCCCGGTGGTGCCAAGATTCTTGCCGCTCTCGAAGAAGCGTTCGAGCTGCCTACGGACGGCCTTGCGCATTCCCGCGCGGTTTTGCGAGACTACGGCAATATGTCCGCTGCAACCGTCATGTTCGTGCTCGACAGCGTGCTCGCGAATGGCGGCCTCCCCAGACGTTCGCTCATGACCTCGCTCGGGCCGGGCTTCACGGCCGGGTTCATGGTCATCGAAAACGCGGCTGCCCAAGCCGAGAAACTCCCCGCGCGCAGCGCGGCATGAACCCCGCCTATTTCCTCCTGGCACTCGTCGTCGCCGAACGGCTTGCCGAGCTCGTGATTTCCAATCGCCACACGAGGCGGCTTCTGGCCGAGGGTGCCGTCGAGGCCGGCGCGGAACATTATCGCTATTTCGTGCTGCTTCATGGCGGGTGGCTCGTCGCCATGTTCGCACTCGTGCGCCCGGACACGCCCATATATTGGCCACCATTGGTGCTCTACGGGCTCCTCAGTATCGCCCGGGCATGGGTGATGACCAGCCTCGGCCGTTATTGGACAACGCGGGTGATCACGCTGCCGACGGCGCCGCTCGTCAAGCGCGGACCCTACCGCTTCATTCGTCACCCCAATTACACCGTCGTGACCGGCGAAGTCCTGGTGCTCCCCCTCGTCTTCGGCTTTTGGAAGGTGGCGCTGGTGTTTTCCGCGCTAAATCTCGTCCTGTTGCGATTCCGCATCCGTGTCGAGGACGCTGCTTTGAATCCCCGGCGTTCGGCATAGGGTTCGAAGGCACTTTCCGGACCGCACGCCAGCCGCTACTCTCCGTCCCCATGCCAACGTTTCTTTCGCAATCATTGCCCTCGATCGCCGCCGCATTGCGCCGCGGCGAGGTTAGCTCCCTCGAACTCGTCGAGGCGGCCATCGTGCGCCACAAGGACGTGGGCGGCCCCCTCAACGCCTACAAGAGCTGGAACACCGATGAGGCGCGCCTTCAGGCGCGGGCGGCGGATGCCGCCTTCGCAAGCGGTGCTGATCTCGGCCCGCTCCAAGGCTTGCCGGTTTCGGTCAAGGATCTCTATGGCGTCAAGGGCTGGCCAACTTACGCCGGCACGCCGAGGCGCCTGCCGGAGCGCTGGGAGCAGGAAGGTCCGGTCGTCTCCGCACTCCGCCGCCAGCTCGCCGTCGCCGTCGGCAAGACACACACGGTCGAGCTTGCCTTCGGCGGGCTTGGCGTCAATCCCCATTGGGGCACGCCCCTCAATCCATGGGATGCGCGCACGCACCGCGTGCCGGGCGGATCGTCGAGTGGTGCCGGTGTGAGCCTCTTGGAAGGCTCAGCCCTGGTCGCACTC
>DATDHA010000200.1:0-2271 GCA_036521815.1 Alphaproteobacteria bacterium
GGGGCTACGGGATTGTGGCGGGGCTATGAGGCCTTGGCCGGCGAATTTTCCAACTTCGCAATGAAAAAGGTGAGCGAGAAGGGCGACATATTCCCCGTCTTCCGCGAACTCTTCGCGAAGAAGCCTGGAAACCCCCTGCCCCAGCGAGCGAGCCGATGACCGTATCCCTTGCCTCACGCCTCCTCTTCGAGGGGCGCGAATGGAACTTCGATACGATCAAGCGCACCTACGACGCGATCGAAGAGGTGGCGAAAGGTGAGCTCGGCCTCGATCCCTATCCCAATCAGATCGAGCTGATCACGTCGGAGCAGATGCTCGACGCATATTCCTCGATCGGCCTGCCATTGCTCTACCGCCATTGGTCGTTCGGCAAGCGCTTCGCGCGGGACGCGAAGTCCTACCGCAAAGGCTGGAGCGGGCTTGCCTACGAAGTGGTGATCAACTCGAATCCCTGCATTTCATACATGCTGGAGGACAACAGCATGGCGCTGCAGGCGACCGTGATGGCCCACGCGGCGTTCGGCCACAACCATTTCTTCAAGCACAATTATCTCTTCCGTCAGTGGACCGACGCGGAAGGCATCCTCGACTATCTGCAATTCGCGAAGGGCTACATTGCCCAGTGCGAGGAGCGTCACGGTGTGGAGGCGGTCGAGCGCCTGTTGGACGCAGCACACGCGCTAATGGATCACGGCATCGACCGCTATCAGCGCCGGGCACGTCCCAATCTCGAGCGGGAGCGGCGCCGCGTGAGCGAGCGGCGCGAGCAGGAACTCGCCGACTACAACGACCTCTGGCGCACACTTCCGGCCGACGCGGCCGGAAGCGAGCCGCCAGCGCGCGCGGACATCGAGGGCCGACCGGACCAGATCGGGCTACCCGAGGAGAACGTCCTCTATTTCCTGGAAAAGCGGAGTCCGAAGCTGCGCGATTGGCAGCGCGAAATACTTCGAATCGTGCGAAACATCGCCCAGTACTTCTACCCCCAAAAACTGACCAAGGTGATAAACGAAGGCTGCGCCACCTTCGTCCATTACACGATCATGGAACGCCTCCACGAGCGCCGCATGATCGACGACGGGGCGATGCTGGAATTCCTCGACTCCCATACCAGCGTCGTCTTCCAACCGGCATTCGACGACCCGCGCTTCAGCGGGCTCAACCCCTACTGGCTCGGCTTTGAAATCCTGCGCGACGTGGCGCGCATCGTGCGCGACCCGACGGACGAGGATAAGCAATTCCTGCCGGAGTTCGCGGGCACCGGTGACGTCTTCGGCACACTTCGCCGCATCTGGGCGGAGCATCGCGACGACTCCTTCGTCCTTCAATTCCTGAGCCCAGCACTCATCCGCAAGCTGCGCCTTTTCAAGCTCGACGATTCGCCGCAGCGTCCGGAGCTCCTCGTGGACGCCATTCATGACGAGCGGGGCTACGACCGGGTGCGCAGGGCCTTATCGAATGCCTACGATCCGGGGCTGCGCGAGCCCGATATCCAGGTGAGCGATTTCGATCTGTTGAGGGACCGCCGCCTGGTGTTGACCCACACCGTGCGCAACGACTTTCGCCTTCACGAGCCCGAGGCGCGGGCGGTGCTTCGCTATATCGGCGAGCTCTGGGGCAATCGGGTGGAGCTGCGCGGGGTCGATCCCGAGAGCGGCTATCGGCTTTACAGCTACGACGCCGAACCCGAAGCGTAAGTTGCGACGACCGGAGATCGCTTGTATTCGGAAAATATCTCAATGAGCCAAGACCGGAGAAAATTGGCCCTACGATTGGCAGGGCCAAGTCTTGTTCGCGAGGGGCACTTACCAAATCATACGAACGCTATGGCCGCACCATGCGCTGCGTCGTCCAATCGATGAAGGATTTCGCCGGCGCAACGGATCGCGTGGCGGCGGGAGCATAACGCCGGGCGAAACGGTCCCTCGCTCGGGCGCACATCATACGGCTGTATGCAAATCCTGAAGGCGCTTTGCGGGCGGCGAGTCTGACATGGCCCGACTAGGCAGCCGCTGGCGCGCCTCGCGCAGGACCGCCTCCACCTCTTCGGCACTCAGCCGATCCGCCCGCATGAGCAAAAGGGCGATCGGATCCGCGAGCAGGGCCGTGGTCGAAGGCTCGACACCGGCCCGCACCCATCGGCGGCTTTCCGATAAGCTCGGTTTCGCAGACCCTTTGCCGAATAGCCGTGCCGCACCTAGCATTCCGTCCTCCCCGCCCCGCTGAAAACGTCCCATTGCGGGAAATAGTGCCTCTCGATATCCCACAGAC
>DATDHA010000201.1:0-2930 GCA_036521815.1 Alphaproteobacteria bacterium
CGGTCCCGCACCCAGATGTGGCGAATTTCGGACTAGCCACACTAGCGAGTGCCGACATATCGAGCTGAGAGCACGAAGCCGTCTGGTGAGGATTTGCTTTGGAAACGCCGCACGATCCGCCCCGTCGATCGCTCGCGCGCCATGAAGCCCGGTGAAATGCGCGCCGCGAAAGGTTTGCCGATAGCACTGGCGATAATCCTTGCATTCGGGCTGTTGGTGCCATGGCGCCATGCCAGCGCCCAATCCCCCGAGGGCAGCGACCCTCAAAAAGGTGTCGAAGATCTCACGCGGGAGGGTATCGACAAGCTGATGAAAGCCTTGCAGCTCATGCTCTCGACCATACCTCAGTACGAAGCACCGACGATCGACGACAACGGGGACATCATCATTCGCCGCAAGCGCGCGCCGGCGCCGAAATCCAAGGAACGGGCTGAGCCCGACAACCAGACAAAAACATAAGGTGTGGGCGAGGCGATCGCCTCATGATAGTCCCGCGGGCGTGGCGGCTTCGAGACGCGATCAATGCGCTCGAAAGGTCAATCGCGTTGCGCTAGACTCTCCCATCGCAATCTCGAAAAACAAGGCCAGGCACCTGGTCATCTCAGCGTGCCCCGCCGAGGATATGGAGTTTACCGACATGTCCGTCGCTCCCGCCACGCGCGCCAATCCCGCCCTCGGCTCAACCCGCGGCGAAGTCGCCAATTTGCTCGATAAACTCGGCGTGGACGCGAAAGCGTTCGGTCGCGGCGAACTCACGGTACGCTCGCCGATCGACGGTATGGCGATTGCCGAGCTCAAGGAGCACAGCGCCGACGATGTGCGGGCCGCAATTGGCCGCGCTCGAGAGGCCTACCTTGCCTGGCGGGAAGTGCCCGCACCCAAACGCGGCGAGCTTGTGCGCCTCTTCAATGAAGAGTTGCGCACCAACAAAGAAGCGCTTGGCCGCCTCGTCTCGCTCGAGGTCGGCAAGATCGTCTCCGAAGGCCAAGGCGAAATCCAGGAAATGATCGACATCTGCGACCTGGCCGTCGGCCTGTCGCGTCAGCTCCATGGATTGACCATCGCAACCGAGCGGCCCGGTCATGCCATGCGCGAGACATGGCTTCCGCTCGGCCCCGTCGGCATCATCACCGCGTTCAATTTCCCTGCCGCAGTGTGGTCGTGGAATGCGGCCATAGCACTCGTCTGCGGGGATAGCGTGATCTGGAAGCCCTCGGAAAAGGGCTCGTTGACCGCACTCGGCATAGTGGCGCTGTTCGAACGCGCATGTGCGCGTTTCGGTGGTGCACCCAAATACCTCTCGCAGGTGATCATCGGGCGCAGCGACGTCGGCACCGCACTGGTCGAGGATCCGCGCGTGCCGCTCGTTTCGGCGACCGGCTCAACCCGCATGGGGCGCGAGGTGGGGCCACGAGTCGCGAAGCGCTTTGGCCGCGCATTGCTTGAGCTCGGCGGCAACAATGGCATGATCGTAGCACCCTCCGCCGACCTCGACCTCGCGGTGCGCGCCACCGTCTTCGCCGCCGTCGGCACCGCGGGTCAGCGCTGCACATCGCTCAGGCGCATGATCGTGCACGACAGAGTCTATGAGAATTTCGTACCACGGCTCAAGCGCGCCTATCAGTCGGTAACCGTTGGCGACCCGCTCGATGCCTCGACATTGCTCGGCCCGCTCATCGACCGCTCGGCTTTCGATAAGATGCAAGCGGCACTTAGCCGGGCGACCGAGGACGGCGGCAATGTTTTGGGCGGCGAGCGCGTCTTGGCGGATCGCTTCCCCGATGCGTGCTATGTCCGCCCCGCCCTCGTCGAAATGCCGGCTCAGTCCGCGATCGTGTGCCAGGAGACGTTTGCACCCATCTTGTACGTCATGCGCTACCGTGACTTCGACGAGGCGATCTCGATCCACAATGGCGTGCCGCAAGGCCTTTCCTCCTCGATCTTCACGACGGACCTCCGCGAAGCCGAGCAGTTCATGTCCGCGGCCGGAAGCGATTGCGGCATCGTCAACGTCAATATCGGCCCATCCGGGGCGGAAATCGGCGGCGCCTTCGGCGGCGAGAAGGAGACAGGTGGTGGGCGTGAATCAGGTTCCGACGCGTGGAAGGCGTATATGCGGCGCGCGACCAATACGGTGAACTACTCACGCGAACTTCCTTTGGCACAAGGGGTCAAATTCGAGATCGACGCGTAACGGTGAGGCCGCGACGCCGTTCATTCTCGACGAGCGTTTGCCACCAAATCGCGGGATAGGGAGCGAGCGATGGTGCAGTGGCAAATTGCGCAAATGAACGTCGGCACGACGCTATATCCCCTCGATGACCCACGAATCGCCGAATTCATGGCGCTGCTCGACGAAATAAATGCGCTCGCCGAACGGAGCCACGGCTTCGTCTGGCGCCTCAAGTCCGATCAGGGCAATGCGACCGACATCAAGGTCACCGACAATCCGCAATACATCGTGAACATGTCGGTATGGCAAAGTGTCGAGGCGCTCTTCGATTTCGTCTACCAAACGTCGCACCGGCTTGTCATGGGAAAGCGCCGGCAGTGGTTCGAACGCCCATCAGGATCGTATCTCGTATTGTGGTGGGTCGAAGCGGGCGCTTTCCCGACGGCCGAGGACGGCTTGATCCGCTTGCGCCATTTGGACCAGCATGGCCCGACGGCATTTGCGTTCACATTCAAGCACAAGTTCCCGCGGCCGGACTCATCTGGCGAGCCTATCGATATGAAGTCGGAGCGTTACTGCGTCGGGTGGGAGTAGGTAAGGACCGGCGCCCCGAGCAATTCGCCAATCGCGGCGTGCGGCTCGATCAAGCGCCGGCACCTGGAATTCAACTGCGGTCCTGCTCCCCGCCCTCCGGGCCATAGAACATCACCCACACGGCGAAACCCGGCGTGCAATCGACGAAGCGATGCTCGACATT
>DATDHA010000202.1:0-3394 GCA_036521815.1 Alphaproteobacteria bacterium
CTCTCCTCCCAACGGGAGGAGAGGGTTGCGCAGGGTTAGCGAAGCAACGCTGAGCTTACCAGAAGCAGGGTGAGGAGGGACGTCGTATCAACTTAATCGGGTCACGCTCTAATCGCGGGCGTTTCGATACCGCATAAAGAACGACGGGTTAACAAAAGAAACACTGGGGCCGGCTTCCGAAAGGGGGCCGGCCTTTTTGCTGTGCGCCCAGGCGACCCGCTCGAGTCGGCGCACGCGCCGCTCACGATTGCGCTTGATTCCGGGCTGCCGGCCTTCTTACATCGAATAAGGCATGGAGAGAGCCGGCGGAAGACCGGTGCTAAGGTCACGCGGAGGAACGGGTGAACGAACTCGCACTGGCGCACGGACTGACGTTTGCGGAACTCTATACGCGCGACGGATGCCTTCGTCTCGATTCGATCTTCTGCGAGCGGCTTAGGGAAAACGACCTCGCCCTCTTCAACCGCCTCATGGCCGGCCGCGCCGATCCGGAGTCCCTTGGCGCCAAGGACGAAGGCGATTTTTGCATAGCACTTGCGCCCCATCTCGAGGATTTCATCGCCGAGCTCTTTGGGATCGAAATGGAGCTCGCAGCCCTCGAGGCCGAGCACGAGCGTCTGGCACCGCTTTACACCTGCAAGCGCCTCTTCGTTCAGCGCGAGGCGACCCGTGCCCATGGCGAGGCCGAAGCGGCGGGATTCGACGGTGAAGCGCTCAGTACGGCCCTCGCCGCTCGCTTGGGCGAGGATTGGGACGAACTTGCCTTCGCGACCCGCGTGATGGAATGGCGCGAAGCGGAACAGGCAAACGCCGCCGTCCTCGATCTTGCGCGCCGCTACGCCGCATGGGCTGTCTTTTCAAATGCGGGCCGGGAGCGCCACCGCACCGGCGTGCTCTTCATGATTCCGCGCAAGCTCGATCCCTACCACCTCGTTCCCGTCGAGACGGAAAAGGTCGACGGCTATGAGGTGATGCGCGCCGATCTTCGCCACGCCCGGCGGCGCGAGGGGTTCGATCTCACCGACCCGGGGGCCGATCTCACGCTTGGCCTCGACGACGCGAACTACTGCATATGGTGCCACAGCCAAGGCAAGGACTCCTGCTCGAAGGGCCTTAGGGAAAAACAGGGCGCCGGTTTCCGGCGAAGCGTCTTTGGCGTCACCCTCGCCGGCTGTCCGCTCGAGGAAAAGATTTCCGAGATGCACGCGCTCAAGGCATCGGGTCATCCGCTCGGTGCCCTCGCCGTCATTTGCGTCGACAACCCGCTGTGTGCTGCCACGGGCCACCGCGTCTGCAACGACTGCATGAAGGCCTGCGTCTATCAAAAGCAGGACCCCGTGAACATCCCGCGCAGCGAAAGCCGCATCCTGAAGGACGTGATCGACCTGCCCTGGGGCCTCGAGATCTATGGCCTGCTCGGTCGCTGGAACCCGCTCGATCTGCGCCGACCCGTGCCGCGACCGGCCACGGGCCGGAAGGTGCTTGTTGTCGGCCTCGGTCCCGCCGGCTTCAACCTCGCCCATCATCTTCTGAATGAGGGCCACACCGTCGTCGGCATCGACGGCCTCAAGATCGAGCCGCTCGACCCCTCGCTCTCCGGCGTCGCGGGCGGCGGCGCCCGCGTGCCCTTCGAGCCGGTCAAGCGTTTCGACGACATCCGGGAGCGTCTTGACGAACGGATCATGGCGGGCTTCGGCGGACTCTCGGAATACGGGATCACGGTGCGCTGGGACAAGAACTACCTGAAGGCGATCCGCCTCTTGCTCGAGCGCCGAGCTGCATTCCGCATGTTCAGCGCCGTGCGCTTCGGCGGAACACTCGACGTCGACAGCACCTGGTCGCTCGGCTTCGACCACATCGCCCTTTGCGTCGGTGCCGGACGGCCCACGGTCCTCGACGTGCCGAACGGCTTGGCCCGGGGCGTGCGCATCGCGAACGACTTTCTCATGGCGATCCAGCTCGGCGGTGGCGCGAAGAAGGCGTCGCTCACGGACCTTCAGATCCGCCTGCCCGTCGTGGTGATCGGCGGCGGCTTGACCGCCGGAGATACCGCGACCGAATCGCTCGCCTATTACCCGGTCCAGGTCGAGAAGTTCCTCTCCCGATACGAGTCGCTTGCGGCCGTGCATGGCGAGGCAGCGCTGCGCACCGCATGGAACAAGGTAGAATCCTCGATCGCCGAGGAATTTATCGCCCACGCGCGTGCGATCCGGGCCGAGCGCGAGAGTGCGACGCTCGAGGGCCGCGCGCCGCGCATTCGCGAGCTGCTTGACGAATGGGGTGGGGTGACGATCGCTTACCGCCGACGCCTGATCGATTCGCCGAGCTACACGCTCAACCACGAAGAGGTCGAGTTCGCACTCGAGGAAGGCGTGCGCTTCGTCGAATGTGCGTCACCCGATGCCGTCGAAATCGACGAATTCGGCCACGCACGTGCCATCCGAATGAAACGCATGGCCGTAGGCGGCGACGGCAAGCTCGCCGAGACCGGGGAGATCGTCACGCTGCCGGCGCGGAGCATCCTCGTGGCCGCGGGTACCCAGCCAAATACGGTGCTCGCTCGCGAGGACCAGGCGCACTTCAAGCTCGATGGGCGTTATTTCCAGGCATTCGATGAACGCGGCAATCCCGTGACACCCGAACGCGTCTCGAAGCCGCATGACGCGCAAGTGCTCATTCACATCGACGGCGAAGGGCGCTCGATCAGCGCCCATGGCGACCTCCACCCCTCCTTCGCGGGGAACGTCGTCAAGGCGATGGCGGGTACCAAGCGCGCCTATCCCTTGATCAGCCGGCTGCTCGCCAAGTGCGCGGCTTCGACGCAATCGGATGAGGCATTGTTCGCACAGCTCGCCGCCGCACTCGAGGTGCGGATCGAGAAGGTTGAGCACCTCAGCGCCGATCTGAGCGAAATCACCTTGCACGCACCCGCCGCGGCGCGAGCGTGGCGGCCGGGCCAGTTCTTCCGCCTCCAGAATTTCGAGACACTTGCCCTGTCGTCCGACGGCACGCGTCTAGCGATGGAAGGGGTCGCTGCAATGCCGAGCGGGGTCGACGGCGAAAGGGGCATCGTGCGGTTGGCACTTTCCGGCAAGGCCGGCTCGTCCGAACTTGCCGCCCGCCTCGAGCCGGGACAGCCCGTGTCGCTCATGGGCCCGAATGGCACGGCGATCGACTTGCCGACGGATGGCGCCGTACTCCTCGCGGGCGAGGGCTACGGTGTCGCAGTCCTTCTGCCGCTTGCGCGCGCCTGCAAGGAGCGCGGCAACCGCCTCCTTGTTTTCGCGGGCTTCGGCCGTGGCGACGAGCGCTTTTTTGAGGCGGAATTCTCGGATCTCGCGGAATGCGTCGTTTGGGTCGCGAGGCGTGGGCCGGCATTGGCACCCAGCCGACC
>DATDHA010000203.1:0-6431 GCA_036521815.1 Alphaproteobacteria bacterium
GTGGCCGCCGGCAAGCAGGGCAAGGCGCATGCGCCAATAACCGAAATTCGGGATCGATACGATCGCATGCTTGCCGATGCGGACGAGGGCGAGCAGCACGCCCTTCGGATCGCGCGTTGCCTGAAGCGTCTGGCTGAGCACGGCGTAGTCGAAGGAATGGCGCGGATAGTCGGCAAGGTCGGTGTCGGCGTCGCCCTGAATTACCGAAAGACCGTGGGACACGCAGGCGTTCACACCCGCCTGACTGAGTTCGATGCCGCGCCCATCGACCGCCTTCGCATGGCCGAGATAATCGAGCAGCGAGCCATCGCCGCAACCGACGTCGAGCACGCGCGTGTCGGGAGCTATCATATCGGCGATAACCTGGAGATCGAGGCGGAGCTGGATCCGGCGCCGCGCGGGTCTCGTCATTTCCATATCGGCAATGCCCCTCGGCCGTTCACGCGAGCTCGAGCCCGTTCTGCTCGGCGGCACCTGCAAGGAAGCCCGAGAGAGTTGCGAAGAATTCCGGCTCGTCGAGCAGGAAGGCGTCATGCCCCTTGTCCGAAGGCACCTCGACGAAACTCACGTTCGCCGCGACCGAGTTGAGGGCGCGCACGATCTCCTTGCTCTCCCAGGTCGGGAACAGCCAGTCGCTTGTGAACGAGATCGCGCAAAATCGCACCGGCGTGCCCCGGAAGGCGTTGGCGAGCAAACCGCCATGCTCGAGTGCGAGATCGAAGTAATCCATCGCGCGCGTGATGTAGAGGTAGGAATTCGCATCGAAACGGTCGACGAAGGTGCTGCCCTGATGGCGCAGGTAGCTCTCGACCTGGAAGTCGGCATCGAAGCCGTAGGTGATGCTGAGCCGGTCCTGGAGGTTGCGGCCGAATTTGCGATGGAGGGCGGCCTCCGAAAGATAGGTGATGTGCGCTGCCATGCGCGCGACGGCGAGGCCGCGACGCGGGATCTTGCCCGTGCGCATATAGTCGCCCCCACACCAGTCGGGATCGGCCATGATCGCCTGCCGGCCGACCTCGTGGAAGGCGATGTTCTGGGCCGAGTGGCGAGCTGCGGTCGCGATCGGTACGGCGGTCACGACGTGCTGGGGATAAGTCGCGGCCCACTGAAGGGCCTGCATCCCGCCCATCGAGCCGCCGGTGACGCAAAAAAGCTTCTCGATGCCGAGATGATCGATCAGCAGCTTTTGCGCACGCACCATGTCGCCGACCGTGATCACCGGGAAGGAAAGCCCCCACGGCTCTCCCGTCTGCGGGTTGATCTCCCTCGGCCCGATCGTGCCCATGCAACCGCCGAGCACGTTGGCGCAGATCACGAAAAAGCGGTCCGTGTCGATCACGAGACCGGGGCCAACCATGAGATCCCACCAGCCCTCGCGCCCCGTCACGGGGTTGATGTCGGTGACGAACTGGTCGCCTGAAAGTGCGTGGCAAACCAGCACGGCATTCGACTTGTTCGCATTGAGCCGGCCGTAGGTCTGGTAGGCGATCGTGAACGGTCCGAGTTCAGCGCCCGAATCGAGCTTCAAGGGACGGTCCTGGCCGAAGACGGCGGAGAGCCCCGGCCGGGCCGGCTCCCGCCGCCGCAACTCGCTCTCAGGCAATGGGCTCTCGACAGCCATCCTCGAGGCTCCTACCTCCGTCATCCCGTCCGCCAACACACCGCGACGGCAGCCGATAGCTATGGACCAAGGGTGCTAACTGTCAATGTTTTCTTTGATTTTACGGGTAAGTGACATTATGACTATCGCCCGCGCATAGGGCAGCTTTCCGGGGCACATGCAGAATCCGATCCGATCTCTCGAGGATCTCCGCCGCGAGATCGACGAGATCGACGACGCCATTCACGATCTGATCATGCGCCGGGCCTCCCTTCTGGGCGACATCGCGGTGGCCAAAGGTGCGACCGCGAATGGGCCAGGCAGCGCTTATCTGCGCCCCGGGCGCGAAGCGCTGGTATTGCGCCGGCTCATCGCACGCCATCGCGGGCAATTCCCGAAACCCGCTCTGGTGCGGCTTTGGCGTGAGCTCATTTCGGCGCCGCTCTCGCTCCAGGGTGCTTTCACGGCTGCCGTCTACGCGCCCGACGAGGCGTCAACTTATTGGGATCTCGCGCGCGACCATTACGGCAGCCACACCGCCTTCGTACGCCATCATGCGGTCGGCCAAGTCATCGCCGCACTCGGCGACGGAAGTGCCGTGGTCGGCATCTTGCCCGCGATTCAGGCCGAGGATGCGGACCCCTGGTGGCGGCATCTCATCCGCGACGACGCCAAGGGACCGCGGATCGCGGCACGACTGCCCTTCGCCGGTTCGGGGAACGCCCGTGACAGGCGGGCCGAAGCCCTCGTCGTCGGCGCCATATTGCCGGAGCCCACGGGGCGGGACCGAAGTTACGTCGCACTCGAAGTCCAGGGCGAGCTCAGCCGGACGAAGCTGCGCGCCGGGTTGAAGCGAAGCGGACTCGAGCCGACCCTGTTCGCAAGCTGGCAGCCCGCGGGCGAGCCGCGGCGGCTCCATCTCGTCGAGATCGACGATTTCATAGCACCGGGCGACGCGCGGATCGCCAATTTGATGACGACGATGGCAGAGACGATCGATCGCGTATATTTGTTGGGCTCTTATGCCGTACCCTTCAGCGACAAGGAGCTCACTTAACCCGACAGAGGACCGGACACTGTGAGAACCCTCAGGCCGAGACCCGGAATACTCGAAATTGAGCCGTACAAGGGCGGTGAATCCGCGGTCGCTGGCGTCGATCGCGTGATCAAGCTCTCGTCGAACGAAAGCCCGCTCGGCCCGAGCCCGCGCGCGATGGCGGCCATCGAGGCGATGAGCAAGGAGCAGCATCGCTACCCCGACGGCACGGCCGAGGCAATCCGCAAGGCGATCGGCCGGCATCATGGGATCGACCCGGCGCGCATCGTCTGCGGATGCGGCTCGGACGAGCTGATCACGCTTCTCGTCCGCGCCTATGCGGGGCCCGGCGACGAAGTGCTTCATAGCCAGTACGGCTTTCTCATGTACCCGATCACCGCGAAAGGGGTCGGCGCCAGGCCCGTCGAGGCGCCGGAAAAGGATCTGCGCACGGACGTGGATGCGATGCTCGCCAGGCTCTCGCCCAAGACGCGCATCGTGTTCCTTGCCAACCCGAACAATCCAACCGGCAGCTTCCTCGCGAAGGACGACGTAGCGCGTCTTCATGCAGGCATTCCCAAGGACGTGCTTCTGGTCATCGACGCTGCCTATGCCGAATATGTGACGCGCAACGACTATAGCGCCGGCGTCGAGCTCGTCGAGGCGCACCCCAACGTGGTGATGACGCGCACGTTCTCGAAGATCTACGGGCTCGCGGGCCTGCGTCTGGGATGGGCGTATTGTCCGCCCGCGGTCGCCGATGTGCTCAACCGGCTGCGCAACCCCTTCAATGTGACGTCGCTCGCACAGGCGGCGGCACTCGCCGCACTCGGGGACGTGGCACACGTGGATGCGGCGCGCTCGAACAACGACATCTGGTTGCCCTGGATCACGGCCGAGCTCACGAAGCTCGGTCTCAAGGTCGCATCGTCGGTCGGGAATTTCGTCCTGGTGCGGTTTCCGGACCCACCCTCGAAGAATGCGCGTGCCGCGAACGCGTTCCTCGCCTCGCGCGGCATCATCCCGCGCGGGATGGACGCCTACAATCTCTCGCACAGCCTGCGCATTACGGTCGGCCGCGAGGATGAGATGAGGGCGGTTGCCGCCGCACTCGCCGAGTTCATGGCGGTGCCTTAGATGTCCGCGGGGCCCCTATTCGAACGCGTGGCCCTTATCGGCATCGGGCTCATCGGCGCGTCCTTGGCGCGGCGGATGAGGCGGGACGGTCTCGCCCGCACGATCGTCTGCAATGCCAAAAGCGAGCGCAGCCGCAAGATCGCACGCGATCTCGGGATCGTCGATGCGGCTTACAAATCGCCCGCCGAGGCGGTGCGCCGCGCCGATCTTGTGGTGCTCTGCACGCCGCTCGGGGTATACGGGACCATTGCCGCGGCGATCGGGCCGCACCTGGCACCCGGCGCCATCGTCACCGACGTCGGCTCGGTCAAGACAATGGCGATCCGCGACGTCGGCCCTCACGTGCCGCGCGGCGTGCATTTCGTGCCTGGCCATCCCGTCGCCGGCACCGAACATTCGGGTCCAGAATCAGGCTTCGCCGAACTCTTCGACGACCGCTGGTGCATTCTGACCCCGCCCGAGGGGACCGATCCAGCGGCAATCGAGAAAGTGGCAGAGCTTTGGCGCAAATGCGGGATGAACCTCGAGCTCATGGATGCGAAGCACCATGACATCGTGCTCGCCATCACCTCGCACTTGCCGCACCTCATCGCCTATTGCATCGTCGGCACGGCCACCCACCTCGAGGAGCTTACGAATTCCGACGTGATCAAGTTCGCAGCCGGCGGCTTCCGTGATTTCACGCGTATTGCTGCGTCCGACCCGATCATGTGGCGCGACGTCTTCCTCAACAATCGCGAAGCGGTGCTCGAAATGCTCGGCCATTTCACCGAGGATTTGACCGCACTTCAGCGCATGGTGCGCTTGAGCCAGGGCGAGAAGCTCGAGGATTGGTTCACCCGCACGCGGGCGATCCGCCGCAGCCTAATCGAGGCGAAGCAGGCGTAGGCGCACGCCGGTCCGCGAAGGCAGATCGGCACCTCACTTCGCCCACGCAATCGTTGGGATGCGCAAAACCGCGACCGGCCCGGCAAAGAGCGTCTGCTGTTGGACCGTGAGGGGAACGGTCAGGACCTTTGCACCGCCTTCAGGCGGGGTCTTGGCGAGAAGTCCGAGCCCGGCCTTGGCGAGTGCGCCGTCGCGCTGCTTCATCAGGCCTTGGGCGATCAGCGAATCGATCGTCTCGGAATAACCGCGTATCTGCCCGGTACCGGCACCGATCGGCTGCATATTGGGATCGAGGGCGACCGTCGCATTCCCGGAAAGCTGGAGCGGACCCCAAGCGAGGTTTAAACTCTTGATTTCCAAGGCTCCGCCCGCATCGCGCCATGTGGCGAGTGCCGCCGCCGGCGGGCCGGCCTTGAGGGGGCCGAGGACCCGCGCTTCCGCCGTGAGCCAGGCGAGCTTGGCGCCGAGCGGGCCGGCCACAGTCTCGGGCAGCACGACGTCCTGCAGGCTGAACGAGAGATCAGCGCTCACCGGAAGCTGTGGGCCGCCGCCCGCCGCCAAATTCGGCGGCATTTCGGCTGGGGGAGCCCTGAGCGTGGCACTCGCGATCCGCGCGGTGAGCGGCCCCCGCACCCCAGGTGCCGCGACATTGACGCTTTCCGCATAGAGGGTTGCCCGGTCGAGTCGGCCGTTTACCGTAAAGTCGACGTGTGCCACCGCATCACCCGCACTTGTGGTGACGGTCTCGCGCCCATCCCCCTTCGCATAGGTTATTTCCTGGCGGCCGATCGGGTGCACTTCGACGTGCCGGAAGTCCCATGGCGGAAGGTTCGCTTCGATCGCTTCGCTTGCCCATGTCCATTGCTTTTCGGGCGCTTCCACGGACGGCTGGTCGATCCGCAGGTGGATCGAAAAAGGAAAACCCGACGTGGTGGGTGAGCCGATTTCGACCTTGTAGCCTTCGGCGCGTCGTGCCGCTGCCCAACGCGCCAATCCCTCCTGCACGAGGTCGGCGGCATGATACCAAAAGCCGGTGTAGCCGATGGCGGCCGCGGCGATGACGGCGAGGGACAAAAGAAGGAAGCGGATTCGACGCATGGCATTCTGCCGCAATGTTCAACCGAGACGATTTCCGGCCCCGTTATAGAGGTTCGCGGGTGGGTACGCCACGCCCCGGCAGCACCCGTCGGACCCGTTTTGGGGTAGCGGCCGTGCATGCAAAGCATGACACCCCTGGTAACCATGGGGCTTGCGCGCGAAACCGCCCTCGCTAGACTGGCGCCTCTTTTGCTTTTGGGGGCCCATGTCGGTCCAATCCGTCTCGCTACCGCCGTCAGGGTCCACTCCCCATCGTCTCAATTCGGCCATGCCCGCCGTCTTTGTCCTTCTGTGGAGCACGGGCTTCATCGCCGCGAAGCTCGGGCTGCCCCACGCCGAGCCGTTCACCTTTTTGCTGCTGCGCTTTACACTCGTGGCGGCGATCCTTGCGGCGATGGCGCTTCTCCTCGGCGCACCCTGGCCGGGGAGCTGGCGTCAGGCCGGCCACATCGCGCTTACGGGCTTGCTTGTGCAAGGCACCTATCTCGGCGGCGTGTTCGCCGCCATTCATCTCGGCATTTCCGCGGGTGTGTCGGCACTCATCGTCGGCGTCCAGCCGATCCTCACGGCGACCGTGGTCGGCCCCTTGCTTGGCGAGCCGGTGCGCCCGCGCCAGTGGCTCGGCTTGCTGTTCGGTTTTGCCGGTGTCGTCCTTGTCGTGGCGCGCGCCTT
>DATDHA010000204.1:0-22190 GCA_036521815.1 Alphaproteobacteria bacterium
GGAGCGCCTGCTGCCGATGGTGAGAGAAGTATTGTCGGAAAGTGGTGCGAATTTTTCCGAAATCGATGTCTTCGCGGCGTCGACCGGGCCGGGCGGCTTTACGGGCATGCGTGTCGGGCTCGCGACGTTGCGCGGCTTGGCACTCGCGGCAGCGCGGCCGATGCTGGGTATCACAAGCTTCGAGGCCATCGCCCACGGCACCAGTGCTGCGGCAGGCACCGGCCGCAGTGTCTTGGTTGTCATCGAGAGCAAGCGAGCCGAACTGTTTGCGCAGGTCTTTTCCCCCTCGCTCGTGCCCGAGGGTGAACCGCAGGTCCTTCCGCCCGAACGATTGGTCGAGCATATCTTGGCAACCGTATCGGGAAGCATGCTGCTCGTTCTAGGCGATGGCGCTCGGCGGGCCATTCCCATCCTGAGGCGTGCGGGCCGAGATGCCGTCGAAGTGCCTGACGCCGTCTTCCCCGATGCGATCGCGATCGCGCGCCTTGCGGCCTCGCGCTGCGACCAGGCGTCGAGCCACCCGCCCGTCCCTTTTTACTTGCGTCCCCCGGCCGTGACATTGCCGCCTGCGGCGCAGAGATGATCGCTTCCGCGACTCCATGGCGCATCGCGCCGGTCGACGGTGCGCACGCCGGTTTGCTCGCCGAACTCCATGCCCACGCCTTCGAAGCCCCCTGGTCGGCCGCGGCATTGACCGAACTCCTGGCCCTGCCAGGCACTTTCGCCCTTCTTGCGACGGCACCGGGCGATGCCGGCGAGGCAAGTAGCCCAATTGGCTTCATACTTTGCCGGGTTGCAGGCGACGAGTGCGAGGTTCTGACGATTGCCGTCGGTCGCGCCGGAAGACGGCGCGGTGCCGCCAAGGCGCTTCTCAACGCCGCTTTGGCGCAAGCCGCCGATCGTGGCGCCCACGCCGTCTACCTCGAGGTCGCCGTCGACAACGCTGCCGCCCGGCAACTCTATGCCGCTGCCGGCTTTGCGTCCGTCGGTCGCCGCCGGTCTTACTACCAGGGAGCGAAAGATCACCCGAGTACCGATGCCCTGATCCTGATGTGTGCGTTAAGTCCCCAAAGGAGTACGAAAGCCTAATTTTCCACTGACTAAGAAGAAGGTTGTCAAAGACGACGGCAGTATTTATAACCGAGAAGAAGTTCACGTAGAGGACAGGGGATAATGGCTGACCAAACGAATCCAAGCGAAATCTTGTCATTAACCGCTAAAATCGTCGCGGCGCATGTCTCGAAAAACGCCATCGCGGTGGACGAGTTACCTAGCTTAATCAAATCCGTACACGCCAGCCTCTTGAGCTTGGATAAACCACTCGAAATTGTGCCTGAGCGGCCCCAGGCGGCAGTTCCGATCAAGAAATCGGTTACGCCGGACTACATCGTCTGCCTCGAAGACGGCAAGAAACTGAAAATGCTCAAGCGCCATCTCAAGACCGCTTACAACCTGACGCCGGAGCAATATCGGGAGCGTTGGGGCCTGCCGAGCGACTATCCCATGGTGGCGCCCAATTATGCCCGGCAGCGCAGCCGTCTCGCCAAGGAGATCGGGCTCGGAACCCGCGCGCGCAAAGGTGGCCGCGGAGGTTGAGCAAGACGCCATCGACAGCACCGACTGCTACATGATGCACACGCACCGCTCGGATGACCGAAAGCGGAAAGTGAGAAACCTGCGGGCATCATTGCCGAGACAGACACGTGACCGGGCCCCTTCCATCTTGGATACGCGATAGGCGGCTCTGGCCTTTTCCGCTATAATTCGTTAACGATCGATTTTGGGAGCGAGCGGACAGGATCATGCCGTCGCGCATCGAGCGCCTTTGCACCGACAAGGGATTGAAGATGACCGAGCAGCGCCGGGTGATTGCGCGGGTGTTGTCGGACTCGGCCGACCATCCGGACGTCGAGCAAGTGTACCGCCGCGCCATCCAGATCGATCCGCGCATCAGCATTTCGACTGTCTACCGGACGGTGCGCCTTTTCGAGGAAGCGAATATTCTGGAGCGTCACGACTTTGGCGACGGTCGCGCGCGCTATGAAGAAATCCCCGAATCGCATCATGACCACCTGATCGATGTGCAGACCGGCAAGGTGATCGAGTTCACCAACGAAAAGATCGAGCAATTGCAGCGCGAGGTTGCCGGCCTGCTCGGCTACGATCTCGTGGACCATCGACTCGAACTCTACGGCGTGCCGCGCGGCTCCGAGGGAAAGTCGAAAAAATGACACATGCTTGCCTTACTTTGCTCTCTCGCAAAACGACACTCGTTGCCGGGAGGAGATCGACTTGAGCAAAGTGACCACCCTCAGAAATGCGCGCACAGCACCGGATGAGGTGACGCGCGTAAGCAACCTCGAGGTCCGTCTCGCGGAGAATCGGGCGGAGATCGAGGCGGCGATGGCGCTGCGCTACCGCGTGTTTTACCAGGAGATGTCGGCAAAACCGACCCCCGAGATCGAGGCTCGCAAGCTCGACTTCGACCGCTATGACGAAGTGTGCGATCACTTGCTCGTGATCGACAACGAAAGGATAGGCATTGCCCAACGGGTCGTCGGCACTTACCGCCTGATCCGACGCGAGGCGGCGTCGAAGGTTGGCCAGTTCTACAGCGAAGACGAATACGACATCGCCCAACTCAGGGAATATCCGGGCGAGATCCTCGAGCTCGGCCGCAGTTGCGTTGACGCGAGCTACCGCACGCGCGGCACCATGCAACTCCTCTGGAAGGGCATTGCGGATTATGTCTGGAGGCACGAAGTCGCCTTGATGTTCGGGTGCGGCAGCTTGCCGGGGACCGATGTCCGCACGCATGCGAGTGCGCTCACCTATCTCTATCATTTCCATCTCGCGCCACCAGGGTTGCGCGCGCGGGCGGTCCCTGGACGCTATGTCGAGATGCGGGCACTCGACCCCGCGGAAATAAATCCCAAGCGCGCGCTTGCGGAATTGCCGCCCTTGATCAAGGGCTACCTGCGGCTCGGGGGTTTTGTGGGCGACGGTGCCGTGATCGATCACCAGTTCAACACGACCGACGTGCTGATCCTGGTAAAGACAGGCTGGGTCACCGAGAAATATCGCGAGCATTTCTCGATCGACCGCGCCAAGGGCGGAGGGACGCTGGATTAATACCATGGGTTCGCCGCTGCGTGGCCTCGTCCGGCTGCTGCTCTATTTCAGCTGGACGATCGTGCTCATTCCCGTACAGGCGCTGGCGCTGGCATTCGGCTGGCGTCTGCGGGAGAGCTTGCCGCTCTTCTATCATCGCTCGTGCTGCCGGATCTTCGGGATCGAGGTCGAGGTGCGCGGGGAGCGCGCGACGAGCCGCCCCGGCTTGTTCATATGCAATCACACCTCATATCTCGACGTCATGGTGCTCGCCTCGCTCATTCCCGGCTCATTTGTGGCGAAGAGCGAGGTCGCGAATTGGCCGCTTTTCGGCCTTCTCGCAAAGTTGCAGCGCACGGTCTTCGTGGTGCGCGACCGGCGGCAGGCGGCCGTACAGCGCGACGAGATGACGGAGCGGCTTACCGCCCGCGAGGAGTTGATCCTGTTCCCCGAGGGCACCAGCAACGATGGCAATCGCGTGCTTCCGTTCAAGAGTGCCCTCTTCGCCGTGGCGAGCGAAACCATCGCCGGCGCCCAGCTCAGCGTGCAGCCGGTTTCGGTCAGCTATGTAGCACTTGACGGCATGCCGCTCGGTCGCTTCCTGCGGCCTTTTTATGCGTGGTATGGCGATATGGAAATGGCGACGCATATCTGGCGCGTCGCCACCCTCGGCATTCTGACGGTCGTCGTCGAATTTCATCCGCCCGCCCCGCACGAGGCATTTGTCTCCCGCAAAACTCTCGCGGATTACTGTTATAGGCGCGTTTCGGCGGGTGTCGCACGCGCCCTGGCAGGGCGTACGCCTGCACCCGAGGCACCCGGCGGTGCCCTCGCCGAGGCGGGATGAGCAAGCGGGACGAGGATCGCGGCACGTGACGCGGAAGCTCTTCATCAAGACCTACGGTTGTCAGATGAATGTCTACGATTCCGAGCGCATGGCGGAACTTCTCGCCCCGCTTGGATTTGCTGCAACCGGATCGCCCGACGAGGCGGACATCGTGATCCTCAATACTTGCCACATTCGCGAGAAAGCCGCGGAGAAGGTCTATTCCGAACTCGGGCGGCTGCGCAGCCTCAAGGACGCGCGACAGGCAGCGGGCCGCGACATGATCGTCGCGGTCGCAGGTTGCGTGGCACAGGCTGAAGGGGCGGAGATCATGCGTCGCCAGCCTGCTGTCGACATGGTTTTCGGGCCGCAGTCCTATCACCGCTTGCCCGAGATGGTGGCACGCATCGCGCGCGCTGGAAGGGGTACACGCGCGATCCTCGAGACGGCCTTCGATGTGGAGCGCAAGTTCGACGAGCTTCCGGATGCGCCAGGGGCGCAGGGGCCCTCTGCTTTCCTCACCATCCATGAAGGCTGCGATCGGTTTTGCACCTTTTGCGTCGTACCTTACACGCGAGGTGCGGAATATTCGCGCGCCGTCGCCGCGGTGATGGATGAGGCGCGCCGACGCGTGGCGGCCGGTGCGCGCGAGATCACGCTCCTCGGCCAGAATGTTAACGCATATCACGGTGCTGCGGCCGACGCCGGCGCGCCAAGCTGGGGCCTCGGCAAACTCATCCGCCATCTTGCCGAGATCGACGAGCTCGCGCGCATTCGCTACACGACATCCCATCCCCGCGACATGGACGAAGAACTGATCGCCGCGCATCGCGAGGTACCTCAGCTCATGCCGTTCCTGCACCTGCCGGTGCAGTCGGGTTCCGACCGCGTCCTGGAGGCGATGAATCGGCGCCACCGGGTACAGGATTATATGCGCACGGTCGAGCGGCTCCGATCCGCCCGGCCCGATTTGGCACTCTCCTCCGATTTCATCGTCGGATTCCCCGGGGAAAGCGACGCCGATTTCGAGGCGACGCTCGGCCTTGTGCGCGATGTCACTTTCGCGCAAGCCTATTCCTTTAAATACAGCCCACGTCCCGGAACACCCGCTGCAGCCATGGAATGCCAATTGCCCGATTCGGTGAAGGAAGAGCGCCTGGTGCTGCTTCAGGAACTCATCGCAGCACAACAGCGCGCGTTCAACATCAAGACAGTGGGTCGCCGCCTTCCCGTGCTGCTCGAACGCCGCGGGCGCCGTCGCGGCCAGCTTGCCGGGCGCACGCCCTACATGCAGGCGGTCCATCTCGAGGCACCCGAAGCACTGGTCGGATCGATCGTCGACGTGGAGGTCACAGCAGCCCATGCCGTCAGCATCACGGGAACGCTCGCCAGCGACGCTTCTCGAATCGCGCACGCATCCGTGGCTCGGCCTCAGCCCCCGTCGCCTCAGCCCCCGTCGGGACATGCGGCTCAAGAGGAGGAGGTGAGGATCATCGCGTGAGCACGCGCCCCCCCGAGCGCGAAGGCGCTCCCGCCCGCCCCGAGCGCGAAGGCGCTCCCGTCCGCTTGCAGTTCGAGGACAATCGGCTGCTGCCCCGGCTCTTCGGCGAACACGATCGGCATCTCGCGCGTATCGAGCAACGGCTCGGCGTCGAACTCAGTCAACGCGGCAACCAGCTCTCGATTCAGGGACCGGCCGGCGAGGTGGAGACGGCGCGTGAGGCCATCGCCACCCTTTATCGCCGCCTCAAGAAGGGTAAGGACGTCGACCTCCAGGAAGTCGATGCGGCACTGCGGCTCGCGGCGCGCGGCGGTGCCGGGTCGGGCGAGGCGGAGATCGAGCTCACCACGCGCCGGCGCGTCATTGCCCCGCGGTCACCCGCGCAAGCCGACTATATGAAAGCGTTGCAGTCCTACGAGCTTGTGTTCGGGCTCGGGCCCGCAGGTACGGGAAAGACCTATCTCGCGGTTGCGATGGCGGTCACCATGATGACGAGCGGCAAGGTCGACCGCATCATCCTCTCGCGGCCCGCGGTCGAGGCGGGCGAACGGCTCGGCTTCCTGCCGGGCGACGTGCGCGACAAGGTCGATCCCTATTTGCGCCCGCTCTATGACGCGCTTTACGACATGCTGCCGGCGGATCAGGTGATGAAGCGGCTCTCGAACGGCGAGATCGAGATCGCACCCCTCGCCTTCATGCGCGGACGCACCCTTTCGAACGCGTTCGTCATCCTCGACGAAGCGCAGAACACCACGCCCGTGCAAATGAAGATGTTCCTCACGCGCCTTGGCGAGAACTCCCGCATGGCGGTGACCGGCGATCTGACGCAGATCGATCTGCCGCTCGGCGCGCGCTCGGGGCTCACCGACGCAACCGAAGTCCTCAAGGGCGTCGAAGGCATCACTTTCATTCGGTTCACCGACGCGGACGTGGTGCGTCATCCCATGGTGACGCGCGTGGTGCGCGCTTACGACGCCAAGGATCGCCGCCTTGTCGAAATTGCGCAGGCGTCGCGCAAGAAGGGTGATGCGGGCGAAACATGAAGGCCGCACGGGCGACGACCAGGATCGAAATCGCGATCCTGTCTCCGGCGTGGGCGGACGCCGTGCCGCACCTCGAGGCGCGCGTCCGGCGTGCCGCGAAGGCAGCGCTCGCGGGTGCGCGCGCCGACGGCTGCATCTTGCCGCCGCACGTGGAAGTCAGCTTAGCCCTTGCCGGCGACCGGCTCGTGCAGCATCTCAACAGCACCTATCGTAAGCGTGACGAACCGACCAACGTCCTCTCCTTTCCGGCCGCGGACATCGCCGGACCCAGATCTCGCAAGCGAGAAGGAGCATGGTCGCAGCCCACCCGGCAGCCGGTCCTCCTTGGCGACGTCCCCGTTCTTCTTGGTGATGTCATCGTGGCGTTCGAGACGACCGATGCCGAAGCGGCGGCGCAAGGCAAGACACTGGGCCATCATCTTGCCCACCTCATTGTGCATGGCACGCTCCACCTCCTGGGCTATGATCATGAGCGGCTCGCGCAGGCGCGGCGCATGGAACGCTTGGAGGTTGCAATACTGGCGGGTCTCGGCGTTGCCGATCCTTATGCGGCGGAGGCACTCGTCGCTCGGCGGCGTGCCACGTTGAGACCGGGAGCGACCGGGGCGCGTGCGGCAGCCAGGTCCACCCATTCCAGGCCAAAAAAAGAAACGCGCATACGGCGCGCGTGCCGAAGGAGTGGAAAATGACGCTCGCGAGGGCGCGTACCTATGGCTGATCGCTCGACCGCCGATCCAGCGCGTTCAAGCGCCAAGCCCGCGTCCGAAGGGGCGGCCAACGGAGTAGAGCGCGACGTTTCCCCGTTTCGCGTCTTGCGCCAATGGCTCAAGGGCCTGCGGCGAACGCGCAACGGCGAATCGGGACTGCGCGAAGCACTCGGCGAGCTTATCGAGGAGACCGATGCGGCCAAGGCGGAAATCGATCCGCAGGAGCGCGCCCTTCTCACGAACATCCTCAAGCTGCACGACCTCACGGTCGCCGACGTCATGGTGCCGCGCGCCGATATCGCCGCGGTCGAGCATACCCTTTCGCTCAGGGAGCTCACGCGCGTGATGGGCAAGGAGGCCCATTCGCGCATGCCCGTCTATCGCGAAACCCTCGACGACGTCATCGGCATGGTGCACATCAAGGACGTCGTCGCCTGGTGGGGCCGCGAAAGCGATTTTCAAATCGCGAAAATCCTGCGGCCCGTGCTCTTTATCGTTCCATCGATGCGCGTGCTCGATCTTCTGCTCAAGATGCGCGCGACGCGGCATCATTTGGCACTCGTCGTCGACGAATTCGGTGGGATCGACGGCATCGTCACGATCGAGGACCTGGTCGAGGAAATCGTCGGCGAGATCGAGGACGAGCACGACGTCGACCCGCGGCCGATGATCCAGGAACTGCCGAACGGAACCTTCGTCGTGGACGCGCGTGTCGAGATCGAAGCATTCGAGGAGCGCGTCGGCAAGATCCCGCTCGTCGACACCTATGAAGAAATCGACACGCTCGGCGGCCTCGTCACCGCACTCGCGGGCCGCGTGCCGGCGCGCGGCGAAGTCGTCGTGCATCCCGCGGGCTTCGAATTCGAAGTGGTCGATGCCGACGCGCGGCGAATCAAGCGCCTGCGGGTGCGCAAGAATTCTCAAATGCCGTCGGCTGCCACGTGACTGTGGCGCGCGTGACGATGGCCGCAGGAGCAAGCGCTCGCCTCGCGGCACTCGCTGCGGGTCTTGCAGCGAGGACGGGGCGCCGGCGATACACCTTGGCGTTTTTCTTGGGCGTCTTCGCTGCGTTCGCCCTGCCGCCATTTTATGCGACACCGCTCATCATCCCCGCCTTCACGGGACTCCTCTGGCTGTTCGACGGGGTCGAGACGCTGAGGGCCGCGGTTGCACTCGGCTGGTGGTTCGGCTTCGGATTTTTCCTGACCGGACTTTACTGGGTCGGGATCGCGATGACGGTCGATCTCGCGCAGTTCGGTTGGATGATACCGTTCGCGACCGGCGGCCTTTCCGCCGGCATGGCGATCTATCCGGGCTTGGCGCTGGTCTCGTTGCGTCTCTCCCGTGCCAAGGGGCTGGGGCGCGTCTTGGCATTGGCGCTTGCCTGGACCGTATTCGAATGGATCAGGGGGCATGCTCTCACGGGTTTTCCGTGGAACCTGATCGGCTACACCTGGACGGTCGCCGACGCCCCGATCCAATTCGCGTCCGTCGTCGGAATCTACGGGCTAAGTCTCGTGACTGTCCTGGTCGCCGCATTGCCGGCGGCAGCGGGCGGGCCGGGTGCCGTCCGCCGGCCCATGCTCGCGATCTTCGCGGCGATCTTGGTCGTGGCGGCACTCTGGGGTGGCGGTGCGGCTCGCCTCGCCGGCACCACGACGGCGACGGTGTCCGGCGTCGTGCTTCGCCTCGTACAGCCCAATATCGAGCAGCAGGACAAGTGGCAACCGCAACGCGTGCGCGACAATCTTCTGGCGACGATGCGCCTAAGTGCTGGCAGCGGCCACGAGCGGATCACGGACATCATTTGGCCGGAGTCGAGTGTTGGGCCGTTTTTCCTCGATGAGGATCCGCAGCTTCGCAACGCGCTCGCGAGCCTGGTGCCGAAGGGGGGCTTGCTTCTGACGGGAACGCTTCGCCGCGCGCCGCGCGACGATGGCCCGGGCCCCGGCGGCAGTGTCTTTCGCTATTTCAATAGCCTCCAAGCCCTCGACCAGGACGGGCGCGTCGTGGCGAGCTACGACAAATTCCATCTTGTGCCGTTCGGTGAATACATTCCGCTGCGCGGCGTCCTGCCGGTCGAGACGATCGTGCCGGGGCGCGGCGATTTTTCGGCCGGACCGGGACCCCGCACCCTGACGCTGCCGCACCTGCCGCCGGTCAGCCCTCTCATCTGTTATGAGGCCATATTTCCCGGTCGCGTCGTCGAGCCCGATCATCGGCCCGACTGGCTGCTGAACGTCACGAACGATGCCTGGTTCGGCGACAGCGGCGGGCCCTACCAGCATTTCGAGAGTGCGCGGATGCGCGCCGTCGAAGAGGGCCTGCCTCTCGTGCGCGCCGCCAACACGGGCATCTCCGGCGTCGTTGACCCCTATGGCCGGGTGATGGCCCGGCTCGGCCTCGGCAAGGCCGGTGTCGTCGACTCGCCACTCCCCCAGGCCATAGCCGGCGGCACGCCTTTCAGCCGCCACGGCAGTCTTTACCTCGGGATTTTCATGGCCCTGATTCTTGCCCTCGCGTGGAGGTTGTCGCGCGCTCACTAAGTCTTTGTCCAAAAGAGACACCTTCGCATACCATTGTATGTCAATTAGCGTTTGACCCGTCTTAGGGTTGTAAGTATATTGTTGATACATCACGCATTGTTTCCATGAACAACCTGAGTTGGTCCGATATGCCCGCGCGCTTACGAGCTGTCCGAGTGAAAACCGGCAAACCCAATCCCGTCGATATCCATGTTGGAAGCCGCGTGCGGCTCCGCCGAACCATGCTTGGCATGAGCCAAGAAAAACTCGGGGAGGCGATCGGCCTGACTTTCCAGCAAGTGCAGAAATATGAGCGCGGCGCCAATCGCATTGGTGCGAGCCGGCTCTTCGAATTGAGCCGCGTGCTCGACGTGCCGGTATCGTTTTTCTTCGACGATATGCCGCTCGACGCGGGCATCCGCGCCGAACGTCCCCACGACGGCGAAGATGCCGAGACGGTCGACCTCGATCCCCTGGCGAAGCGCGAGACGCTCGAGCTCGTGCGCGCCTATTATCGGATCACGGATTCGAGCGTTCGCAAAAAGGTGTTCGAGCTCGCGAAGGCCCTCGCGCGGGCGGGCGACGTCGCCTGACGCGGGCGGCGAGGCTCGCCAAAACCCACTGCGGCCTGGAGTGCATGTGCGGTGGCTCGGCAAGGCCGCCCGCACCGATGCTCGCAACCGTGGCGCTTGACTGCACAGCCAAAGCTTGCGACAAGACCGCGCCCGCGGGTGGGCTGGCCGCTTCTCGCAAGAGCCGAGCCCAGTACTGGCCCGCGGTCTCCACATATTGAATCCCGGGGAGAATTGCCGTGGTCCTGCGCGATTTTCTTTTTACCAGCGAGTCCGTATCGGAAGGGCATCCGGACAAGGTTTGCGGTCGAATCTCCGATGCGGTCGTCGACACATATCTTTCGGCCGATCCCTTTTCCCGCGTCGCATGCGAGACGCTGGTCACGACAAATCTCATCGTGCTGGCCGGTGAAGTGCGCGGCCCCGCGAGCATCACGAAGCAGTCGCTCGAGGAAGTCGCAAGGCGCTGCGTGAAGGAAATCGGGTACGAGCAATCGGGGTTCCATTGGCGCACGGCCGACGTGCAAATCCACATTCACTCTCAGTCGGCCGATATCGCGAAGGGTGTCGATGCCGCCGGCAACAAGGACGAGGGTGCCGGCGACCAGGGCATCATGTTCGGCTATGCCTGCCGCGAAACCGAAGCGTTGATGCCCGCCCCCATCCACTACGCCCACTCGATCCTTCGCTCGCTCGCCCAAGCGCGGCATTCGGGTGCTGAGCCTGGCCTCGGCCCCGACGCCAAGAGCCAGGTGACGCTCGAATATCGCAACGGCAAGCCGGCGCGCGCGGCCTCGATCGTCGTGTCGACCCAGCATGGGGAAAAACTCAACCAGGACGAGGTGCGCGAAATCGTGCGGCCGCACGTGCTGAACGTCCTGCCGGAGGGCTGGATGTGCCCGGAGGCGGATTTCTACGTGAACCCGACCGGCCGTTTCGTGATTGGTGGACCGGATGGCGACGCCGGCCTGACCGGGCGCAAGATCATCGTCGACACCTACGGCGGTGCCGCACCCCACGGCGGTGGGGCATTCTCGGGCAAGGACCCGACGAAGGTCGACCGCTCCGCTGCCTACGCCGCACGCTATCTCGCAAAGAACGTGGTTGCCGCGGGCCTTGCCGAGCAATGCACGATCCAGCTTTCCTACGCGATCGGTGTCGCAAAGCCGCTTTCCGTCTACGTGAACACGAACGGCACCGGACGCGCCGACGAGGCCAAGATCGTCAACACGCTTTGCGACATGGTCGATCTCTCGCCGCGGGGCATCCGGGAACATCTCCACCTCAACAAGCCGATCTATGCGCGCACGTCGGCCTATGGCCATTTCGGCCGCGCGTCCGAGCCTGACGGCGGTTTCTCCTGGGAGAAGACCGACCTCGTCCCCGAGCTCAAGCGGGTCTTCAACCTCAACGGCGGCTGACCTCGTCCGGCCATGATGGGGTCGCGGCGCTGACGCACGCGATCGAGGCGGGGCGCAGGGCAATGACCGATTCGGGAATCTTGCGTCTTTACGGCCGCCGTAAGGGAAAGCGCCTGCGTCGCGGTCAAGCGATGCTGCTCAAGGAGCTCTTGCCCCGAATGGCGATCCTCGAGCCCAAGCCGGGTTCGACACTCGAACCCCGGGACCTGTTCGATCCGTCCCTCGACGAGGTTTGGCTCGAAATCGGCTTCGGCGGCGGCGAGCACCTCGCCACCTTGGCGAGCGAGAATCCAACGGTCGGATTCATCGGTTGCGAGGCATTCATCAACGGTGTCGCGAAGCTCCTGGCCGCAATCGAAGCGGGGAGGCTAAAGAACGTGCGGATCTACCCGGGCGATGGCCGCGCCATCCTCGAAGCCCTGCGGCCCGGCTCGATCGCGCGCATCATCGTACTTTTCCCCGATCCCTGGCCGAAGGCGAGGCATCACAAGCGCCGCCTGATCCAAGCCGCCAGCCTCGATTTGATCGCAAGCGCACTTGCGGTTGGGGGCGAACTCCGCCTCGCGACCGACGATCCAGAGCTTGCCGACTGGATGCGCGAAGAAGTCGCCGCCCATGGCGGCTTTGCGGGGCCCGCCGGTGGCGAAAACGGCTATGCGGCGAGGCCGCTTGGCTGGCCCGCCACCCGCTACGAGGCGAAGGCCCTCGAAAGCGGGGCAAAACCAGCCTATTTGAGCTACCGCCGGCTGCCCGGACCGCCGTCGGCCGATCGTTCCCGCGGGGCCCGCGCCATTGGGCCAAGGCCAAATAAGCCTTGAAGCGCGCGGCTCTATCGCTATATTTCCGGCTGACGCATGGTCCCGTGGGGACTGATCAAGTATCAGACCTAAAGCAAGAGTGGGTCCGAAGCCCGCTCTTTTTAATTTGTGGGGTCTGGTCTGATTACGGCTCGGGGTCCGACTGGCGAACCTCGAACTGCGGGCGCTGCAACAGCCCAGGGAGTCGTCGGCGGTGGCAGGATTGGATCTGCGGCATCAGATCGAACGCCTTCTTGCGCCGCCGGTCGAGGCGCTGGGGTACGAGATCGTGCGCGTCCAAATGAGCGGTGGACGCAGCCCGACGCTTCAGATCATGGCGGAGCGGGTCGACGGCGTGCCGATGACGGTGGACGACTGCGCTGCCATCAGCCGCACGGCGTCGGCCGTGCTCGATGTGGAAGATCCTTTGGCGGGTTCCTATACGCTTGAAGTGAGCTCGCCGGGAATCGACCGGCCGCTGGTGCGGCCCAAGGATTTTGAGCGTTATGTCGGCTACGAGGTCAAGGCGGAGACCGGCGCGCCGATCGAAGGGCGGCGGCGCTTTCGCGGCAAGCTCCTTGGCATCGACGGTGCCATGGTGCGGATTGCACTGCCGGAGGGAACTGTGACGCTGCCCTACGATGCGATCCATAAGGCTCATCTGGTCTTGACGAATGAATTGCTTGCGGCCGCGGGGGCTCAACGGCGCGCGGCCAAGGAAGGGCAAGGGTAGAGGGATGGCGACAGTTCAATTGACGGCAAGCGCCCCGCGCATCGAGCTGCTTCAGGTGGCCGACGTGGTCGCGCGCGAAAAGGGCATCGACCGCGAGGAGGTGCTCGAGGCCATGGAACTCGCCATCCAGAAGGCGGGACGGTCGAAATACGGGCTCGAGCACGACATCCGGGCCTCGATCGATCGCAAGAGCGGCGAAATCAAGCTGATGCGCTTTCGCGAGGTGGCGGACCCCGTCGAGAACGAGACGACGCAGATCGCACCCCAGGACGCGCACAAGATCGACCCGGACCTCAAGGTCGGCGATTTCATCACCGATCCGCTCCCGCCGATCGATTTCGGACGCATCGCCGCTCAGACCGCAAAGCAGGTGATCGTGCAGCGCGTGCGCGAGGCGGAGCGTCAGCGCCAGTATCGCGAGTACAAGGATCGCGTCACCGAGATCGTCAACGGCCTGGTCAAACGCGTCGAGTTCGGCAACGTGATCGTCGATCTCGGTCGCGCCGAGGCGATCCTGCGGCGCGAGGAGATGATCCCGCGCGAAACCTTCCGCCAGGGCGACCGGGTGCGCGCCTACATCTTCGACGTGCGCGAGGAGCCGCGCGGCCCGCAAATCTTCCTCTCGCGCACGCGGCCCGAATTCATGCAGAAGCTGTTCGCGCAGGAGGTTCCGGAGATTTATGACGGCATCATCGAAATCAAGTCGGTGGCGCGCGACCCGGGCAGCCGCGCCAAGATCGCCGTGATCTCCAAGGACTCGAGCATCGATCCCGTCGGTGCGTGCGTCGGCATGCGGGGCAGCCGCGTCCAGGCGGTCGTGGCCGAGCTGCAAGGCGAGAAGATCGACATCATCCCCTTTTCGCCCGAGCCTGCGACGTTCGTCGTCAACGCGCTTGCTCCCGCCGAGGTCGCCAAGGTCGTGCTCGACGAGGAAGCCGAGCGGATCGAGGTCATCGTGCCGGACGAACAGCTCTCCCTCGCCATCGGCCGGCGCGGGCAGAACGTGCGTCTCGCCTCGCAGCTCACCGGCTGGAACATCGACATCCTGACCGAGGACGCGGAGTCCCAGCGCCGCCAGGAGGAGTTCCGCACCCGCTCCCAGCTCTTCATCGATGCGCTCGACATCGACGACGTGATTGCGCACCTGCTCGTGACCGAGGGCTTTTCGACCCTCGAAGAGGTCGCTTACGTGCCGCTCGAGGATCTGACCGGCATCGAGGGCTTCGACGAGAGCCTCGCATCGGAACTTTCGGCGCGCGCGCGCGCTTATCTCGAGGAGCAGGACCGCAAGGCCGAGACGCAGCGGCGCGAGCTTGGCGTCGACGACGCGCTCACGGCGATCGAGGGCTTGACCCCGCCGATGCTCGTCACGCTCGGCGAAGCGGGAATCAAGACCCTCGACGACTTGGCCGATCTTGCGTCGGACGAGCTGATCGATCCGAGCGACGGCATTCTCCGCAGCTATAACCTCGACGCCGAGCGGGCGAACGCCATCGTGATGGCGGCGCGCAAGCACTGGTTCCCGGAAGAGCCGCCGCAGGAAGCACCCACTTCCAGCCCCGGCGCGTCCGAGAGCCCGTGAGCAGAGCGGGGGACGATGGCGGCGCTCGTGGCAGCACCCGCCGGAAATACTGGTGCCGGAAGCACTGGCGCCGGAAGCACTGGCGAGAACGGCACCGAGGAGCCGTCGGGCCCTCTGCGCCGTTGCGTGGTGACGCGCCGGGTCTTACCTAAGGAACAGCTCGTCAGGTTCGTGCTCGGCCCTGAGGGAATCCTGGTGGCGGACCTCGAGGGGCGGCTCCCCGGCCGGGGAATATGGTTGCAGGCGCGCCGGGATGTAGTAGAAACAGCTTGTGCGAAGGGTAGTTTCGCCAAGGTGGCGCGCGCTCCGGTCAAGGTTCCCGATGGGCTTGCCGACCGGATCGAGCTGCAGCTAAGGCGGCGCTGCCTCGATCTTATCGGGCTGGCGCGCCGAGCGGGCCAGCTCGCAGCCGGTTTCGAGCGGGCGGGCGCCTGGTTGCGGGAGGGACGGGCCGGGGTGACTGTTGCGGCCATCGACGGGGCCGAGGGTGGGCGCGGCAGGTTGGCCTCATTGGGCCGGGATGTGCCGCTCGTCGAGCTTTTCTCGGCGGCCGAGCTCGGCGCTGCACTTGGGCGCGATCACGCGGTACATGTCGTGCTCGGCCGAGGTGCTCTTGCGCGACGGCTGGTTGTCGAGGGCTTGCGCCTGTGCGGGTTCGCATCCTCCGGGAGGGTAACCTTGCCGCCCGAGGATCCCGCGGGAGCGGAATGAGGGAAGATCGAACCAAGATGAGTGAATCGCGCGAAAGTGACAGCAACAAGAAGCCGCTAGGGCTGTCGCGCCCGGGCCGCCTCGAGCTTAAGAAGACGGTCGAGACGGGCCAGGTCCGGCAAAGCTTCCCCCATGGTCGCTCCAAGGCGGTCACCGTCGAGGTGAAGCGCAAGCGCACGTTCACGTCGGACGCCGGCGGCCTGCTCCACGAGGTCAAGGCGCCGACCCCCGACCTCGCGGTCGCCCATGCCGAGGCAATGGCCGAGGACGCGGCCCACGTCGCGCGCTCCTTGACCGACGAGGAAAAGGCTGCACGGGTGCGTGCACTCAAGTCCGCCGTGCAGGCCGATCACGAGGCGCGCAAACGCCACGAGATCGACGAGCAGATTAGGGTCGAGGAAGAGGCCCGCGCGAAGCTCGAGGCGCAAGCACGCCAAGTCGAGGAAGAGGCGCGCCAGCGGAGCGCAGAGGAAGAGCGGCTCAAAGCGGGTGCTAGCGCAGAGCAAGTATCCGAGGCCGCACCCTTCGTCGGAACGCACGCATCGGCCGAGGCCGCACCCGCCCTCAAACCCGCGACCCAAAGCCCCGTAGCGCGTCCGGTGACCCTTGTCAAACCGGCGGAGGCGGCGGCCGAGGATGAGGACGAACGTGCACCGAAGCGCGTCGCCGGCAAGGTGCGCCCGGCACTCACGCCCAAGCGCGTCGAGCCGCGCAGGCGCACGGGCAAGCTCACCATCACCCAAGCGCTCGGCGAAAGCGAGGAGGAGCGGGTACGCTCGCTCGCCTCGGTGCGCCGCGCGCGCGAGCGCGAGAAGCAGCGCCTGCGTCAGGCGCAGATGGAAGCCGGCCAGAAGATCATCCGCGAGGTCGTCCTGCCCGAGATGATCACGGTCCAGGATCTCGCGAACCGCATGGCCGAGCGCGGTGCGGACGTCGTGAAGACATTGATGAAGCTCGGTGTGATGGCGACGATCAACCAAGTCGTCGACGCCGACACCGCCGAGCTGGTGATCGCCGAGTTCGGCCACAAGGTTAAGCGCGTCGCTGAGTCCGACGTCGAAATCGGCGTCGAAGGCACGGATGACCCGCCGGAGAGCCTCGAGCCGCGCCCACCCGTCGTGACCGTGATGGGCCACGTCGATCACGGCAAGACGTCGTTGCTCGACGCCTTGCGCGCCACCGACGTGGCAGCACACGAAGCGGGCGGCATCACCCAGCATATCGGCGCCTATCAGGTCGCCCTTAGCACCGGCGAGCGCATCACTTTCCTCGACACGCCCGGCCACGAGGCCTTCACCGCGATGCGCGCGCGCGGCGCCAAAGTCACCGACATTGTCATCCTCGTCGTCGCGGCCGACGACGGCGTTCAGCCGCAGACGGTCGAGGCGATCAATCACGCGAAGGCCGCGAACGTGCCGATCGTGGTCGCCATCAACAAGATAGACAAGGCCGACGCAAACCCGGAGCGCGTGCGCAACGATCTTCTGCAGCACGGCATCGTGCTCGAGCAATTCGGCGGCGACGTGCTGGCGATCGAAGTCTCGGCGACCAAGCACACGAACCTCGACAAGCTCGAGGAAGCGATTCTTCTCCAGGCCGAAATCCTCGATCTCAAGGCCAATCCGAGCCGTCTGGCGCAAGGTACGGTGATCGAGGCGAAGCTCGAACGCGGCCGCGGCGCCGTCGCGACCGTACTCGTGCAGCGCGGCACGCTCAAAGTCGGCGACATCTTCATTGCGGGCAGCGAATGGGGTCGTGTGCGGGCACTCCTCGACGATCGCGGCCGGCCGATCGAGTCGGCCGCTCCGTCCGCGCCGGTCGAGGTGCTCGGCCTCAACGCAGCCCCACTTGCGGGAGATCCCTTCAGCGTCGTCGAGAACGAGTCGCGCGCGCGCGAGGTCACCGAATTCCGCCAGCGCAAGCTGCGCGACGTGCGCGTCTCCCGCGGCCAGCGGGGTACCGTCGAGCAGATGTTCTCCAAGATCGCGGCGGGAGAGACCAAGGAACTGGCGATCGTCGTCAAGGCGGACGTGCAGGGTTCGGTCGAGGCGATCGTCAACGCGATCCAGCGCCTCGCGACGGACGAGGTCTCCGTGCGGATGCTCCATGGCGGCGTTGGCGGCATCAACGAATCCGACATTGCACTCGCCGCGGCATCGCAAGCGCTGATCGTCGGCTTCAATGTGCGGGCCAATCCGCAGGCGCGCGAGCTCGCCAAGCGCGATGGGTTGGAAATCCGTTACTATTCCATCATCTACGACGTCGTGGACGACGTGAAGAAGATGCTCTCGGGGCTCCTTGCACCCTCCTTGCGGGAGAACCTGCTGGGGCATGCGACGATCCGCGAGGTGTTCACGATCAGCAAGGTCGGCAAGATCGCCGGCTGCATGGTGACCGAGGGGCTCGTGCGGCGCGGCACCCGCGTACGGCTCCTGCGCGACAATGTCGTCGTTCACGACGGCAAGCTCAGCAGCCTCAAGCGCTTCAAGGAGGAAGTGCGCGAGGTGAAGGAAGGCTACGAGTGCGGCATGTCCTTCGAGAACTATCAGGACATCCAGCAGGGCGACGTCGTCGAGTGCTACGAAGTCGAGGAAGTGGCACGGGAACTCTAGTGTGGCGAATCCGAAATTCGCCCTATCTGGTTGCGCGGCTGTGAGCGAATTTCGGATTCTAAGCCACACGAGCAATATTCCGAATCTAGTGTGGTGTTCGGATTTGAAGTTCCTAAACGTGGCTGCCACCAAAATTATAGGAACTTCAAATCCACCACACTAGGGCCGCCGACGGCGGTCGTGACCGCACGCGGCGAGCGATAAACCATGACGCGACAGCGCTTCAAGCCGCAGAGCCAACGCCAACGCCGCGTGGGCGAAGAGATCCGCCACGGCCTTCTGCGCGCGATCGAGCACGGTCATTTCCGCGACCCGGATCTTCAGGATATTGCCGTGACCGTGACCGAAGTGCGCATGAGCCCCGACCTGCGCCACGCGACGATCTTCGTTTTGCCCTTCGGCGGCGGGGACGGCGGCGTGCTCGTCAAGGCGCTGAAGCGTGCTGGGGCGTATCTGCGAAGCCTCCTCGCGCATGAGGTCGAGCTTCGCTATCTCCCGGAGCTTGCCTTCGAGCTCGACACGACGTTCGATCACGCGGCCGAGCTCGATCGTCTCCTGCACAGTCCGAGCGTCGCGCGCGATCTTGCGCACGCCGATGCGAACGCCGATTTGAATGCTGGCCCCAAAGACGCTAAGCCGGATGAATCGGGCGGCCTCTCCTCGGGCCGGCTCTCCTCGGAGGGCAGCCGGAAACCCGCTGCACTCCCATCTGGCCGGGAAACCAAATGAGCCGGCGGCGCAAAGGCGAAAAGGTCGATGGCTGGCTTGTTATCGACAAGCCAGCCGGATGTACCTCGACCGCCGTCGTCAATCGCGTGAAGCGGCTGCTGAAGGCGGCGAAAGCGGGGCATGCGGGCACGCTCGACCCCATTGCGACCGGCGTGCTGCCGATTGCACTCGGCGAGGCGACCAAGACGGTCGCTCACGCCGTCGCGGGAACGAAGCGCTACCGCTTCACGGTGTGCTGGGGCGAGCAACGCGCCACTGACGATATCGAAGGAGAGGTTACGGCCGTTTCGGACAAACGGCCGACCGAGGCCGAGATCCTGGCCGTCCTGCCGCGCTTCTTGGGCTCCATCGGCCAGGTCCCACCGGCCTACTCCGCGATCAAAGTGGCGGGCCATCGCAGCTACGAACTCGCCCGTGCCGGCGAGGTGCCCGAGCTTGCGTCCAGGGAGGTTCGGATCGACCGGTTCGAGCTGATCGAGCTTCCCGACGGCGACCACGCGATCTTCGAAGTGACTTCCGGAAAGGGGGCCTATATGCGCGGCCTTGCCCGCGATATGGCTTTGGCGCTAGGCACTTACGGGCATATAGCGAGTCTCCGGCGGCTCGCGGTTGGTTGCTTCGACGAGGCCCGCGCGATTTCCCTGGATAAACTCGAATCGCTCGGGCATATTGCCGCCGCACTCGAGCACCTGTTACCGGTCGAGACCGCGCTGGACGACATCCCGGCCCTGGCCCTGACCGAGATCGAGGCGAAGCTCATCAAGAGCGGTCGTCCCGTTCAGGTGCTCCGCACCGCCGACAAGGCGCTGATCGACGGAATGGCCGAAGGCGAGGTGGTTTGCGCGACGACGGGCGGAAGGCCAGTCGCCCTCACCCGGATCGGCCATACCCCCGTGCTGCAGCTCCATCCGGTGCGCGTGCTCAACGTTTAACTGCCAACCCTTGGGAGCATGCGATGTCGATTACGGCAGAACGCAAGCGCGAGCTCATCGTCGAGTTTGCGAACGACGAAGGCGATACCGGCTCACCCGAAGTTCAGGTCGCGATTCTCAGCGAGCGGATCAAGAACCTGACCGAGCACTTGAACACCCATAAGAAGGACTTCCACTCGCGTCGAGGCCTTCTCATGATGGTCGGTCAACGACGGCGGCTGCTCGATTATCTCAAACGCAAGAACGGCGCCCGATACGAAGAGATCGTAAAGCGCCTCGGCCTGCGTCGCTAGAAGCGGCGGGGGCGGCATGCGGGGAAATGCCGGAAACGTTCTGGTGCCTTGCAATAGCCCGCCCTCGCGCCGATCGCGGGCGAGCGTTTTGGCGCGTCCCGGTTTTTTGCTTCGAGCGAACTTGCCGTGCGCGCGAATGCGTAAGCGCCGTTTGGCGCTTGAGGGGTCGAGGAGATGACGCGAGGGCGCACCTGCGCGAGCGGATTCTGCCGCGAATGGCAAAGGCGCGCGATGGGCGTTGCAAGAATCAACTGTATGGATATGTCGTTTTGGATCCGGCATAGGGCCGGATAGCGGAAGGATGGGAAAGATGTTTCAAGTTTATCGGAAGGAAATCGCTTGGGGCGGGCGCAAGCTCGTGCTCGAAACCGGCAAAATCGCGCGCCAGGCTGACGGCGCAATCGTGGCAACCTATGGCGAGACCACGGTTCTCGCGACCGCGGTCGCACAGCGCACCGTGAGGCCCGGCATCGATTTCTTCCCACTTACGGTCAACTACCAGGAAAAGACCTTCGCTGCGGGAAAGATCCCCGGCGGTTTCTTCAAGCGCGAAGGCCGGCCCACCGAGAAGGAGGTCCTCACCTCGCGTCTCATAGATCGGCCGATCCGCCCGCTCTTTGCAAAGGGCTTCGTCAACGAAACCCAGGTCATTTGCACGACCATGAGCCACGACATGGAGAACGATCCCGACATCGTGGCGATCGTCGGCGCCTCCGCGGCCCTCACCGTCTCGGGCATCCCCTTCATGGGGCCGATCGGTGCCGCACGGGTCGGGCGCATCAACGGCGAGTTCGTGCTCAATCCACAGATGGACGAGATGGCGAACTCGGATCTCGATCTCGTCGTGGCGGGAACGGCGGACGGCGTGCTCATGGTCGAATCGGAAGCGAAGGAACTCCCCGAGGACGTCATGCTCAAGGCCGTCGTGTTCGGTCACGCCGGTTACCAGCCGGTGATCCAGGCGATCATCGAGCTTGCCGAGGCGTGCGCCAAGGATCCGTGGCCGCTCCCGAACGAACATGATGACGCCAAGCGTGCCGCGGCACGCCTCAGGGAGACCGCCGAAGCGCCATTGCGCGAGGCCTATCGCGAAACGGTCAAGCAGGCGCGCGTGGCGGCGGTCGCGAACGCCAAGGCCGCCGCACTCGCGAGGCTGGTCGAGGAAGGCTTCGACGAGGAGCTCGTCAATTCGCTTCTGAAGCCGCTCGAGAAGGACATCGTCCGCGGCAACATCCTCAATACCGGGGTGCGCATCGATGGCCGGGATACCAAGACGGTCCGCCCGATCGTCTGCGAGGTGGGCGTGCTGCCGCGCGCGCACGGCTCGGCCCTCTTCACCCGCGGCGAGACCCAGGCGCTCGTGACGACGACCCTCGGCACCGGCCAGGATGAGCAGATCATCGACGCCCTCGAAGGCGAGTATCGCGAGCACTTCCTGCTCCACTACAATTTCCCGCCCTATTCGGTGGGCGAGGCAGGCCGCATGGGCTCGCCCGGGCGGCGCGAGATCGGCCACGGCAAGCTTGCTTGGCGTGCCATTCGCCCGCTGCTGCCGGCCAAAGAGAACTTCCCCTACACGATCCGTGTCGTGTCCGAGATCACCGAATCGAACGGCTCGTCCTCGATGGCAACTGTGTGCGGCTCGTCCTTGGCGCTTATGGACGGCGGTGTCCCGCTCAAGAGCCCCGTCGCGGGCATCGCGATGGGCCTCATCAAGGAAGAAGCGGGCGTTGCCGTGCTCTCCGACATCCTCGGCGATGAGGATCATCTCGGCGACATGGACTTCAAGGTGGCGGGCACGGCCGAAGGTGTTACGTCCCTCCAGATGGACATCAAGATCACCTCGATCACCGAGGAGATCATGCGCACGGCCCTCAATCAGGCGCGCGACGGCCGCCTCCATATCCTCGGCGAGATGTCGAAGGCGATCCAGGGCAGCCGCGAAGGGGTCAGCCGGCACGCGCCGCGCATCACCACCTTCACGATTCCAAAGGACAAGATCCGCGAAGTGATCGGCACCGGCGGCAAGGTGATCCGCGAGATCGTCGAAGTCACCGGTGCCAAGATCGACATCGAGGATGACGGCACCATCAAG
>DATDHA010000205.1:0-9577 GCA_036521815.1 Alphaproteobacteria bacterium
GGAGATGCGTCCATCCTCCCAGCGCTTGAGCGTGTCGGTCACCGGAATTGCGGCGATGGCGCCGGGGGCGTCGTCGAGGGCCGCGATGACGCGATCGATCGTGCCCGCGTCGACGAGCGGGCGGGCGGCGTCGTGGATTAGCACGCGCGCGGGCTTTAGATCGGCGAGGCTTTCGAGCCCGAGGCGTGCTGAATCCTGGCGCTCCTTTCCGCCAAAGCAGGGTGCGAGGAGATCGAGGCCGTGCACGGCTTCGTCGTAGTGCCTGCGGTCGTCCGGGTGAATCACGACGCGCACGCCGCCGACGCGGGGGTGACGATAGAACGCTTCGACGGAATGGCGCAGGATCGTGCGCGCGGCGAGACGGCGATATTGCTTCGGCAGCTCGCCGCCGAAGCGCGCGCCGCGCCCACCTGCAACCACCAACGCAATGCAATCGACCATGAGGCCCAAACCGATCGAGCGGGAAGGGGGTCACCTTATCGGCGGCGGGTTGCCTTGCCAAGGGTCGCGGTGTTGCGGGGTGCCCATGGTTCGAGACGCGCTCTTCGAGCGCTATGGTTCGAGACGCGGCCTGGCGGCCGCTCCTCACCATGAGGTTGTTTATTAGCAGGGTAAGGGCCACCCCCACCCGCTCGCTGACGCTCGCGGCGATAGAGACCCCCCACCCGGCAGCGCCGACGCGCTGCCGACCTCTCCGTCAGGTGGGGAGGTTGGATTACACGACGCATAAAAGCCCTCCACCCTTGAAAGGGAGGGTTGGGAGGGGGGTACGATTTCGATAGATCGCCGACATGCGGCAAGCTTGGACTCAGCACCCCCCACCCGGCACCGCGAATGCGGTGCCGACCTCCCCCTCAGGTGGGGAGGTAGGATTTGAAAGCTCTCACCACTCAGGTGGGGAGGTTGATTTCAGCGGCGTGAAAGAGCCCTCACCCCTTGAGGGGGAGGGTTGGGAGGGGGGCGATTTCGATAGATCGCCGACATGCGGCAAGCGGCTATCGTGCCAAGTCGGGAGTGCTATATAGAGGCCATGCAAATCGAGCTGTTGCTCAGCCTCTCCACCTTGGCCGCCCTCGTGCCGGTGGCGCTCGTGACACTCCGCCCCGGTGCGCGCCGGGACGCGGCGTTCTGGTCGCTCCTCGCGGTCGCCCTGGTCGGGTCCGTCCTGCGTGCGCAACTGGCACTTGCACCCGAGTGGCATACGAGCTTGTCGGGTGCGCTCTGGATCACCATGGCCACGAGCATCGCCTTGTTCGTGGTGCTTGCGGTTTCAACGCGCGATGCGTGGCGGCTGACGCCACTCCTGATGCCCTACCTCATTCTCTTGGGGGCAATCGCAACTTTCTGGCAGCAGGCGCCCGAGCGGCCGCTCGCGCCCGCACCCGCCATCTGGCTCGATCTCCATATCCTTGTTTCGGTTGCGACCTACGGCCTGCTGACGATCGCGGCGGTGGCCGGCCTCGCGGTACTGATCCAGGAACGCGCCCTCAAGACCAAGCGGCGCGGACGCCTCAACCAGGCCCTGCCGCCGATCGCCCTATGCGAGACCCTTCAGGTCCGCCTCCTGGCGGGCTCTGAAATCATCCTCGCACTCGGCCTCTCGACCGGCATGGCGACCCAGTATTTCGTCTCGGGCCAGATACTCGCCTTCGACCACAAGACGCTGCTGTCGCTTCTTACTTTCGTCGTGATCGGCGCACTCCTCCTCCTCCAGGCCCGCAACGGCATGGGCGGACGTCGGGCCGCGCGCTTCGTTCTCCTCGCTTATCTTTTGCTGACCTTGGCCTATCCAGGTGTGAAATTCGTGACCGACGTTCTGCTCGCCTAAACTAAATTCGGAAAGACAGTCTGCAATATATTGGTGCCGCATGAATTTGGGGCGCTCCCGGATCGCGCGCGTGCGTTCGCGAAACGGCTCGCCAAATTCTTTCGGCCACAGCTTCATTTCGCACTTGCAATATGAAATAGGTCGCAGGAAAATGCGCAATTACTAGACAGGTGAATGGGCTGCGTAAAATATAGGCATGGCAAAGTTGCCGCATCAACGTCGCGGTCGTTGAAACAGTAACGGACCCACAACCAAGACGGCCAGCCCGGACGCGAGGTAACATGATGGGCCGCGTGGAGAGAGCGTTTCGCGAAGAGGCTCGGGCGGTCGATCCCCTTGCCATCGTCAACGCGCTTCCCGACGCGATGCTCGTGATCGGGGCCGAAGGCGAGATACGTTTCGTCAACCTGGCCGCCGAGCAATTCTTCGACGCGAGTGCCGCGTGGCTCGCCGGCCGCCAGCTCGTCGAGATCCTGCCGGCCGACAGCCCGCTCTTCGCCCTGATCGAGCAGGTGCGCGGCGGACGCTCGAGCGTTTCGGAGTATGGCATCACGCTCCAGGCACCCCGTATCGGGGTGCATTTCGTGACCGCACAGGTCGCACAGCTCACCGAGCAGCCCGGGTCGGTCGTCGTCTCCCTCCACGAGCAATCGATCGCGCGAAAGATCGATCACCAATTGACCCATCGCAACGCCGCACGCTCGGTCACGGCGATGGCGGCCCTCCTGGCGCACGAGGTCAAGAACCCGCTCTCCGGCATCAGAGGGGCCGCACAACTCCTCGAACAGTCGGCCCCCGTCGAGGATCGCGAGCTCACGCGTCTCATTTGCGACGAAGCCGACCGCATCTGCGCGCTTGTCGACCGCATGGAGGTGTTCTCCGACGGCCGGCCGGTCGAAAAAGGCCCCGTCAACATTCACGCCGTGCTCGAGCATGTCCGCAGGGTGGCGCAGAACGGCTTCGCCAAGGGCGTGCGGTTCATCGAGAATTACGACCCGTCTCTTCCACCGGTTGAAGGCAATCGCGACCTTCTCATTCAGCTCTTCTTGAACCTGGTCAAGAACGCGGCGGAAGCCGTGCCGGAAATGGGCGGGGAAATCGTTCTCACGAGCGCCTATCAACAAGGTGTGCGCCTTGCCGTGCCGGGGAGCGAGACGCGCACGCAGCTTCCTCTCGTGGTGAGCGTGCAGGACAACGGCCAAGGCGTGCCCGAGGACCTTCGCGCGCATCTTTTCGATCCCTTCGTCACGACGAAATCGAACGGCAGCGGCCTCGGCCTCGCGCTCGTCGCGAAGATCGTGGGCGATCACGGCGGCGTCATCGAATTTTACAGCGAGCCGCGGCGCACGATCTTCAAGGTCATGCTGCCCATGCACCGCTTTGGAGGGGCGTCGGACGAGGCACATCCGGACGATACGCAACGCGTGCGTGGCCACGGAGCTTCCCCATGAGCGACGCAACGATCCTCATCGCCGACGACGACCGTGCGATCCGTACCGTGCTCAACCAGGCGCTTGGCCGCGCCGGCTACAACGTGCGCACGACCGGGAATGCGGCAACCCTTTGGCGCTGGGCCTCGGATGGCGAGGGCGACCTCATCATCACGGACGTGCTCATGCCCGATGAGAACGGGCTCGACCTCATCCCGCGCATCAAGAAGATCAGGCCCGACCTGCACATCATCGTCATGAGTGCCCAGAACAACCTTCTGACCGCCGTCAAGGCGACCGAGCGGGGGGCCTTCGAGTATCTGCCGAAGCCCTTCGACCTGCGCGAACTCGTGAACGTGGTGGAGCGCGCGCTGACGATCCGCCCGGCTGCGGATGCAGCGGCACCCGTGCCGGAAGGGGAGGAACAGCTTCCCCTTATCGGCCGCTCGCCCGCAATGCAGGAAATCTACCGGGTACTCGCGCGGCTCATGAGCACCGATCTCACCGTCATGATCACGGGCGAGTCGGGTACGGGCAAGGAACTCGTGGCACGGGCACTCCACGACTATGGCAAGCGCCGCAACGGCCCGTTCATCGCGATCAACATGGCGGCAATCCCGCGCGAGCTGATCGAAAGCGAACTCTTCGGCCATGAAAAGGGCGCTTTCACCGGGGCCGCCGCGCGCTATGCCGGGCGATTCGAGCAGGCCCATGGCGGCACGCTCTTCCTCGACGAGATCGGCGACATGCCACTCGAGGCGCAGACCCGGCTCTTGCGCGTCTTGCAGGAGGGCGAATACACGACGGTCGGCGGCCGCACGCCGATCCGGGCGGATGTGCGCATCATCGCGGCCACCCACCGCGATCTGCGCCAATATATCCGTCAGGGACTTTTTCGCGAGGACCTCTTTTACCGCCTGAACGTCGTGCCGATCCGTCTGCCGCCGGTGCGGGAGCGGATCGAAGACATTCCGGCCCTCGTCCGCCACTTCCTCAATCGATCGGCGGCACAGGGTCTGCCCATGAAGACGATCGATCTGGCGGCGATGGAGCGGCTCAAGCAGTATCGTTGGCCAGGCAACGTCCGAGAACTCGAGAACTTGCTCCAGCGCCTTGCGGCCCTCTATGCCCAGGAGATCATCGGGATCGACGTGATCGAAGCCGAGCTGGCCGACGTGAGCCAACCCGCCGCCGATGCGCAAACGCCGGTCGACGACAGCCTCGGCGCATCGGTCGAACGTCATCTGAAGGAATACTTCGCCGCCCATCAGGACGGGCTACCGGCGGCCGGCCTTTACGATCGGATCCTGCGCGAGATGGAGCGCCCACTCCTTTCGCTCAGCCTTGGGGCCACGCGCGGCAATCAAATCAAGGCCGCCCGTCTGCTTGGCCTCAACCGGAATACATTGCGCAAGAAAATCCGTGAGTTGGACATTCAGGTGATGCGCGGCGTAAAATAGCGCCATGGGGGCCGAGAACACCGAAGCGAAGAGTTCGAACTTCCTGCGGCAATGGACCAAACGGATCGCGAAAAGCGGTCTCGGCCGCAAGCTCGCCATAGCACTGGCCGCCGCCGCAGCACTATCCGCGCTTGCGACCTATGCCGCGCTAACGAAGCTCCTGCCGTTCGCGATCGGCCCAAACCTTATTATCGTCCTCCTTTATGTCGACCTCGTGCTGCTCCTCGCCCTCGCGGCCGTCGTGGCGCAGCGAATCACCCAGGTGTGGATCGAGCGCAGGCGCGGCTCGGCCGGATCGCGCCTTCATATTCGGCTGGTGGCCCTTTTCAGCATCGTGGCGGTGACGCCGACGATCATCGTCGCGGTATTTTCGACGCTCTTCTTCAATCTCGGCCTGCAATCCTGGTTCAGCGACAAGGTTCGAAACGCGATCGGCGAGTCCGTCGCCGTCGCGAATGCGTATCTCGATGAGAACGTGCGCAGCATTCAGGTGGACGCGATCACCCTCAAGCAACGCCTGCAACAGGCGCTGCCGGACCTGGTCGAAGGCAGCTTCGGGCGCGAAGTTGAATTCGAGCATATCCTGAATACGGAAGCGGGCCAGCTCGCGTTGCCCGAGGCCGTCGTGTTCGATTCGACCTTCCATGTCCTGGCGCAAAGCCGGCTGAGCTTCGGCATGGCGCGCGAATCGATTCCGACGCAGGCGATCAACCGGGCAAATCAAGGCGAAGTGGCGCTCTTGCGCAGCGAAGCCGACGACCGCGTGCGCGCCCTCGTGAAAGTCGACCCACCACCCGGCGAGATCATGCCGAGCCTTTATCTCTTTGTCGGCCGCTTTGTCGAGCCGGGCGTGCTCCAGCACGTCGAACGCGCGCAAGCCGCCCTCAGCGAATATCAACAGCTCGAATTGGCGCGTTCCGACATCGAGATCACCTTTGCGCTCATCTTCGTCGTGGTTGCCCTGCTCCTCCTGCTCGCGTCGGTATGGGTCGGCCTCTATTTCGCGACCCAGCTCGTGCGCCCGATCTCGGCACTCATCGCGGCGGCGGAGCGCGTGCGGGGCGGCGATCTCGCGGTCCGCGTGCCGGAGGAGGAAGCGAAGGCCGACGAGATCGGCTCGCTGTCCCGCGCCTTCAATCGCATGACCGGGCAGCTCGAAGAGCAGCGGAGCGAGCTCGTCGAGGCGAACCGCCAGCTCGACGCGCGGCGCAGGTTCACCGAAACGGTGCTCGCCGGCGTTTCCGCGGGTGTCATCGGCCTCGATCAGCGGGGCTACGTCAATCTTCCGAACCGCTCCGCTTGCCAGCTCCTGTCGATAAGGATGGAGCGCCTGATCGGCCATCCGCTTGAAACCGTCGTTCCTGAGATGGCAGAGCTGCTGCGCGAAGCGAAGCGCCGGCCGGCACGGCTTCTCGAGTCGGAACTCAAGATCGTCCGCAGGGGCCGCACGCGCACGCTCCTCGTGCGCATATCCGCGGAGCGGGTGAACCAGGACACCAAGGGGTTTGTCGTGACCTTCGACGACATCTCGGAGCTTCTCACGGCACAGCGAAGTGCCGCCTGGGGCGACGTCGCCCGGCGCATCGCCCACGAGATCAAGAATCCGTTGACGCCGATTCAGCTCTCGGCGGAACGTCTCAAGCGCAAATATCTCAAGGAGATCACGAGCGACCCGGATACCTTCGTCACCTGCACCGACACGATCGTGCGCCAGGTGAGCGACATCGGCCGCATGGTCGACGAGTTCTCCGCCTTTGCTCGCATGCCCGCCCCCGTGATGAAGCAGGAAGACTTGGCCGATTTGTGCCGCCAGGCGGTGTTCTTGCAGCGCCAGGGCAATCCCGACATCGCCTACGAGATCGATGTCCCGCCGGGGTCCTTGCATTTTCGGTGCGATGCGCGCCAAATCAGCCAGGCGCTGACCAACCTGCTCAAGAATGCCGCCGAGTCGATTCAGGCGCGCGTGGCCGAGCAGGAAGGCGGAGGGGGACCGCAAAATAGCATTGCTCTGCGCCTTGCAGTGCGGGAGGGTCAAGTCGTCATCGACGTCGAGGACAATGGCAAGGGTCTTCCCGTCGACAACCGCGACCGGTTGACCGAGCCCTACATCACCACACGCGAGAAAGGTACTGGGCTCGGCCTCGCAATTGTAAAGAAAATCATGGAAGATCACCGGGGGGATTTAGCCCTGGAGGACCGCGAAGGAGGGGGTGCGCGCGTGCGACTGATCTTCTCGCTTCCCGAAAATACCGCCGTCGACACCAAGGACGACGACGCAAGCATGCCCTCAACCATCGAACCGATTCCCGCGCATGGCACATGACATTCTGATCGTGGACGACGAGGCGGACATCCGCCTGCTGATCGCCCAAATTCTCAAGGATGAAGGCTATGAGGCGCGCGAGGCGGTCAACAGCACCGAAGCGCTGAGCGCCATCCGCGCACGGCGACCGAGCCTCGTGGTCCTCGACATCTGGCTGCAGGGAAGCGAGCTCGATGGTCTCGCCGTGCTCGACGTCATCCGCGACAATCACCCGAGCGTCCCTGTCGTGATGATATCCGGCCACGGCACGATCGAGACCGCGGTGAGCGCCATCAAGCGCGGCGCTTACGACTTCGTCGAAAAGCCGTTCAAGACAGATCGCCTGCTGCTCATGATCGAGCGCGCGATCGAAGCGGCTCGCCTGCGTCGCGAAAACGAGGAATTGCGCGTGCGCGCGGGGGTCGAGTCCGAGCTTGTCGGTCAGTCGGCTATCATCAATCAACTGCGCCAGTCGATCGAGAAGGTGGCGCCGACCGGAAGCCGGGTCCTCATCGCGGGCCCGGCGGGGTCGGGCAAGGAGGTCGTGGCGCGCATCATTCACTCCCATTCGCGCCGTGCTGCCGGACCGTTCATCGTGCTCAACTGCGCCACCATGCGGCCCGAAAATCTTGAGGTGGAGCTGTTCGGCCAGGAGATGTCGGGGAGCAAGGGGAGTGTGGCCAAGGTCGGCACGTTGGAGCAGGCGCATAATGGCACGCTGCTGCTCGACGAAGTCGCGGACATGCCGCTCGAAACTCAAGGCAAGATCGTGCGGGCACTCCAGGAGCAGACCTTCGAGCGCGTGGGCGGCAATACGCGCGTGAAGGTCGACGTGCGGGTAATCGCGGCAACCAACAGGGACCTCACCGAGGAAATTGCCGCCGCTCGCTTCCGCGAGGATCTTTACTATCGGCTTAACGTGGTGCCGCTCAACGTGCCGCCGCTGCGGGAACGGCGCGAGGATATTCCGCTGCTGGCCCGCGCCTTCATGGAGCGTTACGCCAACGCCTCGGGCCTCTCGGAGCGTCCGATCGGCGAGGATGCGATGGCGGCCCTTCAGGCTTACGACTGGCCGGGCAGCGTGCGCCAGTTGCGGAACGTCATCGAGTGGCTGCTCATCATGGCGCCCGGCGACCCGCGCGAGGCGATCCGCGCGGATATGCTGCCGCCCGAGATCGGCGCCATTGCGCCGCCTGTTCTGAAGTGGGACAGGGCCGGCGAGATCATGGCGCTGCCGCTGCGCGACGCGCGCGAGCTTTTCGAGCGCCAGTATCTCCTGGCGCAAGTGACGCGCTTCGGCGGCAATATCTCGCGCACCGCCACGTTCATTGGGATGGAGCGCTCGGCGCTCCACCGGAAGCTCAAGTCGCTCGGCGTCCATACCAACGACAAGAGCCTCGTCTACGATGCCTAGAATTGCCTCACGTGGCGCCGATAGGTCTTGCGTCGATCGTGTGAGTGCGCCGCGCTTTCCCAAAGAAAATTCTAGAACAATTACGGACCGAACCGAATGTCGCGAATAGCCTATGTTAACGGGTGCTACGTGCCGCTCGACGAAGCGGCGGTGCATATCGAGGACCGCGGCTACCAATTTGCCGACGGTGTCTATGAGGTAATCGCGATCAAGGGCGGGCATCTCGTCGACGAAGAGCCGCATTTGAAGCGCCTCGTACGTTCCCTGGGCGAGCTCAAGATCCGCGCGCCGATGAGCGATGCGGCCATGAAGGTCGCGATGCGCGAATTGATCCGGCGCAATCGCGTCCGTAACGGCAGCATCTATATGCAGCTCACCCGCGGCGTCGCCCCGCGCGATTTCGCGTTCCCGGCGAATGCCGTGAGTTCGCTTGTCATGACCGTGCGCCGGATTCGGACCCTGCCGGCAAACGCCGCCGATGACGGAGTCCGCGCGATCACAATTCCCGACATCCGCTGGACCAGGTGCGACATCAAAACCGTCGGGCTGACCGCCGCGGTACTCGGCAAGCAGCGCGCGCGCGAGGCAGGCGCCTATGAGGCATGGCAAGTCGACCGCGACGGCTACGTGACCGAGGGCACCTCATCGAACGCATGGATCCTCACCGAGGACGGCAAGATCGTCACGCGGCCGGCCACGAACGCGATCTTGAGCGGCATCACCCGCCGCTCCGTCCTTGAACTCGCCAAAGCCAACAAGCTGGCGTTCGAGGAGCGGCCGTTCACGGTGGCCGAGGCCAAGGCCGCCCGCGAAGCCTGGATCACGAGCGCCACGTCATTCGTTCTGCCCGTCACCCAGATCGATGAGAGGGTGCTCGGCAACGGCAAGGCCGGTTCCTTCACCCTGAAACTCCGCGCGCTCTATATGGGCTACGCGGAGGGCGAGGGCGCCACGGCGTGAAGAACGCTCGCCCCGAAAAAGACGACCTCTCCCGGGGCCCGACGGCGCTGACGCGTCCCCGCGCACTCCTCTTCGACTGGGACAGCACCCTCGTCGACAACTGGCGGAGCATCGAGACGGCACTCAACGCGACACTCGTCGCCATGGGACACGCACCCTGGACGGCCGAGGAGACACGGGCCC
>DATDHA010000206.1:0-3297 GCA_036521815.1 Alphaproteobacteria bacterium
TCCTGATCCATCGTCACGGCGTCGTTGAGACTGTCCGCTGCTTCCTTTTCGAAGCGCGGATCGCCCGTCTCGATCAAGGTCTGGGCAAGTTCGGTCTCGATAAGCGGATTGTGCGGGAACGTCTTGTTCGCCTTCTGATAAAACGGCACTGCGTCGCGCACCTTGCCTGCTTCGAAGAGGAACTGGGCTTTGAGCTCGTTGAAAAAGGGATCGTCGGGCTTTTCGGCCAAGAGCCCGTCGATCAGCTTGAGCGCCTCCTGTTCCTTGGCCTCGCGATGAAAAGCGACCGAGCGGGCGTAGCGCGCTTCGACGCTATTGTCGGTGTCCTTGTAGTGCTGGAAGACGCGCGGAACTGGCCACAGGAAGCCGATCAACTTGCCGCGCATACGGGCGTGCTCCTCGACATGACCGGGGCGGGGCGGCGCATTCGCGTACTTCGACGTCTCGAGAAAATGCTCGATGAAGTCGATGCGGTCCTGGGTCAACGGGTGAGTCCGCAGATAAGGATCCTGGCGTTGTGCCGAGAGGAACTCCTGGCCTTCGAGTTTCTTCATGAAATCGTAAAGCCCGCGCGCCGACTGGCCGGAGTCTTCGAGGAATGTGACGCCGGCCTGGTCGGCCGAACGCTCCTGCGTACGGCTGAAGGAGAGGAAATTCCGCTCCGCCAAGCCAGCACCCGCACCGATACCCGCAAGACCTGCATCGGCTTGCCGCCCGCCCGAGGCGCCAACCGCGGCGGCACCGAGAACGAGGCCGAGGATTTCCAGGATTTCCGCGTGCTGAATGGCCTCGCCCATGCGGGCGAGGTGGCCACCCGCAATGTGGCCCGTCTCGTGCGCCATGACGCCAATCACCTGATTGGCGCTGTCCGACTGCGTGAGCAATCCAGTATAAATGAAGATATTTAGCCCGCCTGCAACGAAGGCGTTGATCTGATTATCGTTGACGAGAACGATCTGAACCTGGTTGGGGTCGAGTCCGGCTTCACGCCATACCGGCGATGCCCAATCGCGCAAGTAGGATTCGATTTCTGCGTCGCGTATACGTGAGATACCGGGCCCATCGGCGAAAGCCGTGGTCGTTAGCCCGCTCAGAAGGCTAAACACGGCAAGGACAGCACAGCAGCGTCGCAGCACAGGACCTCTCAAAGGCATAGCTGAACGTAAGGATGGACGGGGCTCAGGTCAATGGAAGGTTGCGGAAGATGCCGGCCTCGCTTAATAGCGGCTGTACCGGCGCCAAGGCGAGAAATGGACGGCAAGCATGTCTAACGAGCGGGTTATGCCCAAGCTGTCGAGGCGGGGTCGGGTACCTCCCTTCATCGTGATGGATGTCCTGCGCGCTGCAAACGAGCGGCAGGCGGCGGGTGCCGAAGTCATCCATCTCGAGGTCGGTCAACCCGGCACTGGTGCCCCGGCGGGCGTGCTCGCGGCGGCGCGCGAGGCACTCGACGGACATCGGCTCGGCTATACCGAGGCACTTGGCATTCCGAGCCTGCGTGCGCGCATCGCTCGATATTATGCGGAGCAATATGGAACCCGCGTGGCGCCAGGTCGCGTCGCCGTGACGACGGGATCTTCCGCGGGGTTCGTGGCTGCTTTTCTTGCAGCCTTCGACGAAGGCGACAGAGTAGCACTCGCTGCACCCAGCTATCCCGCATATCGCAATATCCTCACGACCCTCGGCATCGTGCCGGTGATCCTCGACGCGACCGAGGCGACACGCTTTCAGCCGACAGTCGAGCTGGTCGAACGAGCCGGCCCGATCGCCGGCCTCATTGTGGCGAGTCCATCGAACCCGACGGGAACCATGCTTCTGCCGCAGGAGCTTGCGACAATCGCCGATTACTGCGCGGGTGCGGGAATTCGGCTCATCTCCGACGAGATCTATCACGGCATCACGTTCGGGCGGCCTGCCGCCACCGCACTCGACGCGAATGCCGACGCGATCGTCATCAACAGCTTTTCCAAATATTTTTCGATGACAGGCTGGCGGATCGGCTGGATGATCGTTCCCGAAGACCTCGTGCGACCCGTCGAATGCCTCGCCCAGAACCTCTATATCAGCCCGCCGACGCTCAGCCAGATCGCGGCGGAGGCGGCGTTCGAATATAGGGCCGAACTCGACGGCATCGTGGCGCGCTACGCGCGCAATCGCACCCTCCTTCTCAAGGAACTCCCGGCCGCAGGCTTTGACCGACTAGCGCCTGCGGACGGTGCTTTTTATCTATACGCCGACGTCGGGCACCTGACCAACAACAGCGCCGATTTCTGCGCGCGAATGCTGGCCGAAATCGGGGTCGCCGCAACCCCCGGTATGGATTTCGACGCCGAGAGAGGTCATCGCTATTTGCGGTTTTCCTTCGCGGGCTCGGAGGTCGACATCGCAAAGGCCGTCGAAAAACTCAAGACGTGGCGCAGGTAGCGCGATCTACTCGGTCAGGCGCCGCCACCAGCCGCGCTTTTTCGGCTGCTCATCCGACCCTGCGCCGACCGTGATCACGGGAATGGCGGGTGCCTGCGGCTCGGCGGGCTCATTCTTCGGGGCATCCTCCGCCGGGGCTGGTCTCGCCGCCTTTTCGATCGGCATCCGCACGTCGGATTTGGCGGAAGGTGCGAATGAAAGGGGCTCCGGCTCAGGCGGACGCGTGAAGCTCAGGTGCTGCGGTTCGGCCAAAGGTGCAACGAGAAGGCTCTCGGGCTCGGCCGTCGCCGTCTTCGCACCCTCGACCGCCACGGTGTCAGCCTCCGCCTCGGCCCGCCGCTGGCGACGCGGCCTGCGCCGCCGCGCTCGATCCGGCTCGGCCGCCGCGAATTCGGCATTCGCCTCGACGGCTGAACCTTCGGTCGAGGAGGGGGGCAAGACAAACGCATCGCTGTCGGGGCCCGGGCCCTCGTGCGAGCCTTCATTCGTCGCCGAACCGGCTGATGGACGCTCCTCGCCCGGCCGCTCGCCACGCCGACGGCGGCGCCCCCCGCGCCGGCCGCGGACGCGGCGTCGCCGCTCGCCTTCACTCGCACTTTCACCCGGAAAGTCGGCACCCTCGAACGCCTCGCGCGGCGAATCCTGCTCGCTCTGGAGTTCCGCCACAGCGGACGAAATGTCCCTGCCTTCGGCCTCTTCCCCATGACGTTCAACCTGACGGTCGCTGGCGAAGCGATCCTCGAGCGGCGCACTCTGCGGGCCTCTAGCCTGCGTGTGCCGCTGGCCAAATGCTTCTTGGGCGTGTTCGCCCGCCTCTGGCCGGCCTTGGCCGGTGTCGCCGCCCCGCCGGCGGCGGCGGCGGCGGCGGCGGCG
>DATDHA010000207.1:0-8763 GCA_036521815.1 Alphaproteobacteria bacterium
CCGCGCAGCATGAGCTCGCCGATCGTCGCCCCATCCGACGCCACGGGACGAAGTGTCGCAGAGTCCGCCACCATCATGTCGGCGAGCGTGACGTAGCGCACACCCTGGCGCGACATCTTCGATGCCTTGTCGGCAAGGTCCAGCCCACCCCACGCCTCCTGCCACGCGCAAAGCGTCGCCGGACCATAGCTCTCGGTGAGGCCATAGAGGTGCGTGACGCGGAATCCCAGGCGCTCCATGGCGGCGATCACCGCACTCGGCGGTGCTGCACCGCCGGTCGCGACCTCGACACGCTGCGCGAAGCTTCGCTTGTCGCTCTCCGGCGCATGGACGAGCATGTTGAGGACGATGGGTGCTCCGCAAAGATGGGTGACGCGATGCCCCTCGATCATGGCGAAGATGAGTCGCGGCTCGACCTTGCGCAGGCAGACATGGGTTCCCGCGACCGCGGTGACCGCCCAGGTATAGGTCCAGCCGCTGCAATGGAACATGGGCAGCGTCCAGAGATAGACGGTGCGCGCGTCAAGTCCGAATTCGATGACGTTGCCGAGCGCGTTCAAGAACGCACCGCGGTGATGGTACACCACACCTTTGGGATTGCCCGTGGTGCCGGACGTATAGCTGAGGGCGATGGCCTCCCACTCGTCTGCCGGCCAGCGCCAGGTGTAGTCGGGATCGCCCTCCGCAAGGAATGCTTCGTAGTCCTTCTCGCCGAGAAGCTCACCGCCCGTATGGAGCGGATCGTCGATATCGATGACGAGCGGCCGCTTTTCGGCGAGCGCCAATGCCGGCTTGGTCAAATGGGAGAATTCCCGATCCGCGAGGAAGACCTTGGCGCCGCCATGGCCCAACATGAACGCGATGCTCGCCGGATCGAGTCGGTAATTGAGCGCGTTGAGGACCGCACCCGCCATCGCGACCCCGTAATGCGCCTCGAGCAACGCCGGGACGTTCGGAGCCATGATCGATACCGTATCGCCAATTCCCACACCCCGCGACTTCAGCGCCGACGCCAGCCGACGGCATCGCGACATGAAATCGCGGTAAGTGAAATGGCTGGCGCCGTGGATGACCGCGATCTTCTCCGGATAGACCGACGCCGCGCGTTCGAGGAAACTCAACGGCGTGAGGGCCGCGAAATTGGCTGCGTTGCGATCGAGGCCGCGCTCGTAAGGATTCACATCAAAATCGTCCGGCATCCCACTGTTACCACTCACATTTTTTCCGAAAATCTAGCCCGCCGAAAGATCGGACGCCGCTTCGCCTTCAGCCTTCCGTAACCATTTCGCGGCACCCTTGCCCGATTGGTTCACGCGGCAGATCTCGACCGCCAAGCGAGCATAGGATGACAATCGCGGTAATTGAAGCAGCAGGTGCAGCGCCAGCCCTTGCGCGCGTTGTGGTGTCGAGCGCCGATCCGCGGCAAATCCGCGAGCTCAGCAGCCGGCTCGACGCTTGCGGTTATGCCACGGTGCCGGTCGGCGCCGGCACGCGGGCCCTGCGCATCGTTCGCGAGGTGCTGCCGGACCTCGTTGTCGTGAATGCCGACGAAGATAACGGGTCGGCCATGGCGCTGGCCGAAGGTGTCAAGCAAAGTGCCGACACGCGCCATGTTCCCGTCGTCATGCAGGCAAGATATGCGGACGCCGTGTTTCGTCGTGGCTGCCTCGCCGCCGGGATCGACGACGTGATCACGGGGGGCGTGAGCGACACCGTACTCGCAGCGCGGCTCGCACCCCTCTTCCGCCTTGCGACCATGACGGCCGAGCTCCGCCGCCGTCGCCAGACCTTGCATTCCCTGGGAATGGCCGAGGACGTCGACCTGGCAATCGAACCCGAGACGCGGGAGCCCCAGGTGCTTTTTCTCAATCCGAAATCGGCGATGCCGGATGGGGCAGGCGTCGAACGAGCGCTCGCGGCGGATTGTGCGATCGCCCACGCCGCCGATACCTTCGCAGCGGCCGATTCGCTTTCCGGCTCGCAGTTCGATGCGCTCGTGCTCGTGCCCGAGGGCGAGATCGAACGAACGCTTCATCTTTGCGCGCATATCCGCAACAACCCGCGCCTTTTCAATCTTCCCGTCCTCATCGTGGCGGAACGCGAACACTTCGGCGACATCGAGACGTGCTACAGCCGCGGCGCCAGCATCGTCCTCACCCGCCCCTTCGATCCGGCAGAGCTGCGCGATCACGTCTTGAGCCTCGTGCGCCGTCAGCGCATGCGCCACGCGGTGCGCCAGGGCCTCGCCGACACGCTCTTCGCGCAGACCGCCGACCCAGGCTCGGGGCTTTACAGCAAGGCGTTCTCCTCAAGGCATTTAAGCCGCCTCATTTCGAATGCCGGGCTGACCCAGAAGCCGCTTTCGCTCGTCCTTTTCGATCTCCAGAACATCGCCTGGTTCGAGCGCCAATATGGCAGCGGTGCTGGAGAACGCGTGCTCAATCAAGTGTCGCGCTGGATCGCCGGCCTTATTCGCGCGGAGGACATGGCCGCTCGGGTGGACGAGACCGCGATTGCCGCCATTCTTCCGGACACCGGCCCACGCGAGGCCCAATTCGTCGCCAACCGCATTGCGGACGTGTTGCTCAACACCGACTTCTCGCTTTGCGACAGCGTCGATCCCGATCCCTTGCGGGTCTGGGTCGGCACCGGTATGGCCGCCGCGGAAGCAGGCGATACCGTCGACGGTCTGATCGCCCGTGCCAAATCCCAGATGAGGTGAACCGCCGGACGAACCCGCGTCCGCCGGAATCCGCCTTGCACCGCCCCCTCGCCTTCGCGCACTTGCCGGTCTATCTTATGGCATGATCATCGATATCATTTCGGACACCATTTGCCCGTGGTGCTTCGTCGGCAAGCGCCGGCTTGAGCGCGCGCTGAGCTTGGCGCCGCCAAGCGATCTTGAAATCACCTGGCATCCTTTTCAGCTCAACCCGGACATGCCCGCTGAAGGCATGGACAGGCGCGAGTATCTGCGCCGCAAATTCGGCGATAGCCGCGGGTCGGGCGCATACGATGCGATCCGGGAGGCTGGCTCCGGCGAAGGCATCGAGTTCAATTTCGAGGGTATCGTGCGGACGCCGAATACAATCGATTCCCATCGCATGATTCGCTTCGCCTTGGATTACGGCCTGCAGGACGCCGCCGTGGAGAGCTTGTTCAACGCCTATTTCATCGAGGCGCGCGACATCAGCAACCGCCGCGAACTGCTCGACGTCGGTGCGCTCGCGGGTCTCGAACGCGGCCCACTCGCCGATTATCTCGAGGGGGAGGACGGTTCGGCCGAGGTCGCGAACGAGAACCAGATGGCGCGCCGCACGGGCATTCAAGGCGTGCCCTGTTTCATCCTCGACCGCAAATACGTGATTTCCGGCGCGCAATCGCCCGATCTCTTCGTTCAGGCGTTCGAACTGATCGAGCGGGGTGATGCGAGTGTCGGGGAAGAAGTGCCTGAACACTGATGGGGGCGCCGACAGGCGCACTGGCGCTCACCCATCCCGCGCATTCGCGTAAGGCGGTCACGCGGCCTATGCGGCCCGGCCGACCGGTCCGTGGGCGATCTCCGCGATCTTCTCAAGGAGCTGCTGCACACCCGTGACACGGGCGTCTTCCTCTTCCCAAGAGCGGCGAACTACGAGCCGTTGGTCCGGCCTGAGCTTGACGGTCGCCGCCTCGCTGGTCACGAACCGGACGAGGCCGGCAGGGTTTGCGAAGTGGTTGTTCCGGAACGCCAGGACGGCCCCTTTTGGCCCCGCGTCGAGCTTGTCGACGCCTGCATCGATACAGAGGCGCTTGATCGCGACGATCCGGAGCAGGTTCTCGACCTCTTGCGGCAAGGGCCCGAATCGGTCGACCATTTCGGCCGCGAAGCCGCCGATTTCCGCGCGGTCGACGAGGAGTGCGATGCGCCGGTAAAGCCCGAGGCGAACACTGAGATCCGGCACATAATTTTCCGGGATCAGGACCGGGGTGCCGAGGCTGATCTGCGGCGTCCACTCGCGCTGGCCGGCGGCGGCCGATTGGCCCTTGGCACTTGACACGGCCTCCTCGAGCATCTGCTGGTAGAGCTCGATGCCGACTTCCCGCACATGGCCGGACTGCTCCTCGCCGAGGAGATTTCCCGCCCCCCTGATGTCCATGTCGTGGCTTGCGAGCGTGAATCCGGCGCCGAGAGTGTCGAGAGTCTGCATCACATGGAGCCGCTTGGTCGCAGCATCGGTCAGCACCTTGCCGGGCGGAAGCGTGAGATAGGCATAGGCGCGCAGCTTCGCGCGCCCGACCCGCCCGCGCAATTGGTAGAGCTGGCTCAGGCCGAACATGTCCGCGCGGTGTATGATCATGGTATTGACAGCCGGAATATCGAGGCCCGATTCGACGATATTGGTCGAAAGCAGCACGTCGAACTTCCCGTCGTAGAAGGACGACATCACCGATTCGAGTTCTCTTGGACTCAAACGCCCGTGCGCGGTCACGACCTTCGCTTCGGGAACGAGTGCCCTGAGGCGCTCATGGATCGCGGGGAGATCCTCGATGCGCGGGCACACGAAGTAGCTTTGGCCGCCGCGGAAATGCTCGCGCAGGATCGCTTCGCGGATGACGACCGGATCGTAGGGCAGCACGAAGGTGCGCACGGCGAGCCGGTCGATCGGCGGAGTCGCGATGACGCTCATGTCCCGCACGCCGGTCAAGGCGAGCTGAAGGGTGCGCGGGATCGGCGTCGCCGTCAGGGTCAAGACGTGGACATTGGCGCGGAGTTCCTTGAGCCGCTCCTTTTGCTTGACGCCGAAATGCTGCTCCTCATCGACGACAAGAAGGCCGAGATGCTTGAACGCGATCGATTTGGCGAGGACGGCGTGAGTACCCACCACGATATCGACCGTGCCTTGCGCAAGGCCGATCCTGACCTCGGCCGCCTCCTTGACGGGCGTGAGGCGCGAGAGTTGCCCGATACGGACCGGCAATCCCGCGAAACGATCCCTGAGGGTGGCGTAATGCTGGCGTGCGAGCAATGTCGTGGGCACGACGATCGCGACCTGATAGCCCGACATCACCGTGAGGAAGGCCGCCCGCAGCGCCACTTCGGTCTTGCCAAAGCCGACATCCCCGCAGATCAGGCGATCCATCGGCTTGCCAGCACCGAGATCGCGGACGGCGTCGTCGATAGCGGAGAGCTGATCCTCCGTCTCGGGGTATGGAAATCGTGCGCAGAATTCGGCGTATTGACCGTCGGCGGCCGCGATCACGTCGCCGGGCTTCACGAGGCGCTCGGCGGCGATCCTGATGAGCTGTTCGGCAATCTCCTGGATGCGTCGCTTGACGCGCGCCTTGCGTGCTTGCCACCCGGCACCGCCCAGACGGTCGAGCTGCACACCGGCTTCTTCCGAACCGAAGCGCGACAGCACTTCGATGTTCTCGACCGGGACGAAGAGCTTGTCGCCGCCGTCATAGCGCACGCGCAGACAATCGTGAGGTGCGCCGGACACCTCGATCGTCTCTAACCCCTCGTATCGCCCAATGCCATGTTCCACGTGGACGACAAGGTCACCCGCCGTCAAGGCGGAGATCTCCGAGATGAAATTTTCGGCACGGCTGCGCTTGCGAGCGGGCTGCACCATGCGCTCGCCAAGGATATCCTGCTCGGCGATGACCGAGAGCCCGTCACGCTCGAAGCCTCGCTCCAATCCGAGCACGATGAGCGCTACGTCGTCGGGCCCGAGCGGGTCGAGCTCGCTCCAATTCGCGAGCGCTACAACGCCGGCAACGCCGTGCTCACGCAAAAGGGTTGCGAGGCGATCTCGTGCCCCTTGGCTGTATCCGGCGACGACGACATGCCGTCCCGCGCGCTGCGCTTTGGCAATGTGCTCGCGCACGGCGTCGAAGACATTGACGTCGGGATTGGTGCGCGCATCGGCGAAATCGCGGCCCAAGCGCCCGCCGGCGTCAATGACACTGGCGCCCTCGCCCGTCTGCTCGGGATTCTTGAACGGCGTAAAATGCGCGACCCAGCGCCAGGCGAGCGCTTTGTCGAGTGCCGCGCGATCGAGGAACATGAGTTCGGGCGGCACGGGCTTGTAGAGGGTTGACTTGTCCGCATCCACGAGGGTTTTTCGCGCTTCGTAGAACTCGGCAATGGTCTCGAGCCGCGTCGCGATCACCGCTTCGGCCTGGTGATCGAAGGTGATCGCGGCGCCCGGCATGTAGGCGAGGAGGGTCTCCAGCCGCTCATGGAAGAGCGGCAGCCAATGCTCCATGCCGATGTAGACGCGCCCAGCGCTGATCGACGCATAGAGCAAGTCGGCATCGTTCGCCGCTCCAAACAGTTCGCGATAGCGTATGCGGAAGCGCTGGATCGCCGCGTCGTCGAGCGTCACCTCGCTCATCGCCTTGAGTTCGATGCGGTCGAGCCGTCCGGTCGTGCGCTGGCTGAGGGGATCGAAGCCGCGAATGCGCTCGACCTCGTCGCCGAAAAGATCGATGCGCACCGGCTCGATGGCGCCGGGCGGGAAGATATCCACGATCCCGCCACGGATCGCATATTCGCCCGGCTCCCGCACCGTTTCGGCCCGGCGGTAGCCGTTCTGCGCGACGAAGCCCCCCAGGGCCTCCATCGAAAAGCGCTGTCCGACTTCGACCTCGAATACCGCCGCCCGGAACATCTCGGCCGGTGGTATCTTCTGGAGAAGCGCCGAGACCGTCGTCACCACGATGCGGGATCGCTCCACACTCGGCGTCGACGCGAGCCGCGTCAGCGTGTCGATCCGTCGGCTTGTAATTTCGGCATTCGGCGAGACGCGGTCGTACGGCAGGCAGTCCCAAGCCGGCAATGACAGCACCTCGAGCGAGGGGGCGAAGCAAGCCAATGCTTCCGTCATCCGGGTCAGCCGCGCATCATCGCGCGCGACGTGGAGGATCGTTTGAGATGCAGCCGCCGCGGCGAGTTCCGCCAGCAGCAGTGCGTCCATGCCCTCTGGTGCGCCAGCGATCACGAGTCGCCCGGGTGATGTTAACAGATTTCGATCTAATTTCAAGGTGTTGAGTAGCTAAAATTGAGGTTTTTGATGAGATTCAGAGCTTCGTTGTCGAAGTTCGCCGGGACTGGTGTCGTTCCCGTCAACCAGTTGTAAAGATCGGGATCGGCGACCTCCAGCAAGGCTTCGTACTGGCGCAACTGCAGCGGGCTCAACTCGTCGAGGTGCCGGTCGGCAAACCGCCCGAGAAGCAGGTCCATCTCCCGCATGCCCCGGTGCCAACTGCGAAATCGAAGGCGCTTGACCAGAATCTCTCGGGCTTCCGTCATTCTCACATCCCACGGCGCACGCAGGTAGGATATAAGGCCGTGGCAGCCTCCTGTCAGCAACCACGGCGGCATAGCACCCATCCGGAATGCGCCCTCAACTCCTATTCCCGCTCTTCGCTCCGGTCACAACGCTGCCCGGCGTCGGTCCGCGCCTGGGCAAGCTGTTCGAGCGCCTGACCGGTCCGCGCGTGGTCGATCTCCTCTGGCACATGCCCGTCGGCCTGATCGACCGGCGCTATGCGCCAAAATTGCGCGACGCGAAAGAAGGGGCGATCGCCACCGTCACCGTGTGGGTCGACAGCCACGATGCACCACGGAGCCCGCGCCTGCCCTACCGCGTGCGCTGCCGGGACGAGACCGGGTTCATCCACCTCGTCTTCTTCCATGCCCGGCCCGAATATCTCCTGAAGGCACTGCCGGTTGGCGAGCAGCGGGTGGTGAGCGGCAGGCTCGAGCGCTTTCGCGACCAACTCCAGATCACGCATCCCGATCATATCGGCACGATCGACGAACTCGAAAGCCTCAAGGGCATCGAGCCCGTCTATCCGCTTACGACCGGCCTGGCGCTCAAGGTCGTCGGCAAGGCTGTGCGGGCGGCCCTCGAACGGGCGCCGGAACTTGCCGAATGGATCGACGCTGCGTATCTCGCGCGCGCGGGATGGCCGGGCTGGCGCGCGGCACTCGCCGCGGCCCATAATCCGGACAGCGAGACCGCGGTGGCGCCGTCGTCCTTGCCGCGCCAACGCCTCGCCTACGACGAGCTTTTCGCCAATCAGCTCGCGGTAGCGCTGGTGCGCGCCCATCAGCGCCGATTGGCTGGCCGGCCGATTGCAGGCGATGGACGCCTTCGGAAAAAGGCGATCGACGCCCTGCCCTTCAAGCTCACGAAATCGCAAGACGATGCCGTGAAGGACATCGTCGCGGACATGGCGCGCGACACGCGCATGCTGCGCCTTCTGCAGGGCGACGTCGGAAGCGGGAAGACGCTGGTCGCGTTCCTCGGCATGCTCAACGCGGTCGAGGCCGGCGCCCAAGGTGCCTTCATGGCGCCGACCGAAATCCTCGCACGCCAGCATCTCAACACCATCGAGCCCATTGCCCGCGCTGGCGGGGTGCGGGTGGCGCTCCTGACCGGCCGGGACAAGGGCAAGGCGCGACAGGGCATACTCGACGGCCTTGCCGACGGTGCAATCGACATCGTGATCGGCACCCATGCACTCGTCCAGGAGGATGTGGCGTTCAAGGATCTCGCCATCGCGGTTGTCGATGAGCAGCATCGCTTTGGCGTCCATCAGCGTCTGCTTCTCGCGTCCAAAGGGCGCGCCATCGATATGCTCGTGATGACGGCCACGCCGATTCCGCGCACGCTGATGCTCGCGGCCTTTGGCGACATGGACGTCTCGCGCCTGACCGAGAAGCCTGCCGGCCGCCGGCCGATCGACACCCGCACGGTCCCCCTCGATCGC
>DATDHA010000208.1:0-1528 GCA_036521815.1 Alphaproteobacteria bacterium
AGTGCCGCGATCGCCGGCCCGAGGCGGGCGACCACGCCGGGCACGAAGGCGCGGTTCATCGCGGCGCGAAGGCGCGTATGGTCGGGCGGGTCGCGAAAGACCGCCCAAAGGCCGAGTGCCTTTGCGAATTCGGCGACTGGCGAAGCACCGCTCCCGCTCTTGGGCATCGTCATATGATCGGCGAACGGCGTGATGCGGTCGGCTGAAAAACGGGGATCGTTGAGGGCGAGGTGCACGTCGGCATAGCGGGTGAGGACCCAACCGCGCAGGCGCTCGCTCCAATGAACGGGATCGACGGCCCGCAAACGAGCGAAGTGCGGAAAGGGGTCGGCATTCAGTGCGGGGTCGCCGAGGTCTAAATCGCCAAGGTCTAAACCGAGGGACATGCTTTCGATCCTTCCCACCCTTTTTGGGGGACGGGATAGTAGCGCAGGCAGGCACCGAATAGCACGCCAACCCAGGGAAGGCTTGGCACAGAGGTGTTCGATCCGATAAGACTGAGGACCGCGTATCCGGGACGCCAAATGAGGGAAGGTAAAGCTCCGTGGCCGAAAACTTTGACGTCGTTATTGTCGGCGGTGGCGGCATCGGCAGTGCTGTTGCCTATTTCCTGACCGCCAACCGGGACTTCCGGGGCAAGGTCGCGGTGGTCGAGCGCGATCCGACTTATTCTCGCGCTTCGACGACGCGCTCGGCTAGCTCGGTGCGCCAGCAATTCTCGACCCCAGGCAACATCGAGATGTCGAAGTTCGGCGCTCATTTCCTGAAGCATATCGGGGACTATCTCACCGTCGACGGCGAGGTGCCGCAGGTCAGCTTCCGCGAGATCGGCTATCTCTTCCTCGCGAGTGCCGAGGGCCGGGCGGTCCTCGAACAGAACCATGCGATCCAGAAGGCCCACGCCGCGGATAACGCGCTTCTTGGGCCGGCAGAGCTCGGCGCGCGCTTTCCCTGGCTCAACACGAACGGCATCGCGCTCGGCTCGCTCGGCCTTTCCAACGAGGGTTATTTCGATCCCCATGCGTTGTTGCAGGGCTTCAAGCGCAAGTCGCGCGCCCAGGGTGCCGTCTACATCAGCGACGAAGCCGTCGCGATCTCGCGCGAGGACAACCGGATCACGGGATTGACCCTGAAGTCCGGCGCGAAAATCGGCTGCACCACCATGGTCAACGCGGCGGGTCCGTTCGGTGGTGCCCTTGCAGCCCTCGCCGGCGTGGCGCTGCCGGTCAAACCACGCAAGCGCTTCGTCTATGTGATCGACTGCCGCACGCCGGTCGAGGGTTGCCCACTTTTGATCGACCCCACCGGCGTGTGGGTCCGGCCCGAGGGCAAGCAGTTCATTTGCGGCGTCTCCCCCGAGGAGGCCGACGATCCCGACTGCGACGACCTCGAGCTTGACTACCGTCTATGGGAGGAGGTCGTGTGGCCGACCCTTGCCGAGCGGGTTCCGGCCTTCGAGGCGGTCAAGCTGACGAACGCCTGGGCGGGCCATTACGACTACAATACGGTCGACCAGAACGCGATCCTC
>DATDHA010000209.1:0-7432 GCA_036521815.1 Alphaproteobacteria bacterium
TTCCGCGGAAAACGCCTGATCGTCCAGCGCCAGGAGGGCGGGGGCAAGACGCGCATGCTCCGTCCACACGATGGAGGAGCGATGCCCACCATTTGCTGGCGACGTCATTGGAAGGACCGCGAGCGGACCCGCCGGCAGGAAGCGCTCATGCGCCACACCGTGATGCGGTTTCTCATGGGCAATCGTGCAGACGATTCCGGTTTGTGGATAGGACCATTCGGTGACCGCGATGCCCGCGTCGCGCCGCAGAGCCGAGTCGCGTCCATCCGCCGCCACGGCAAGGGCCGCCTCGATCTTGCGGCCGTCGGCGAGGATTGCGTGCACACCGGCACCGCCGCGCGCCAGGGAGATGATGTGGACGGGCGCGAGGTGGGTCGCATTTTTCGAGGTTTGGAGCTTGGCGAACAGCGCCTTTCGCGTCTCCCGGTTCTCGATGATGTAGCCGAGCGGATGGTCGCCGACCTCCTCGTGACGATAATGGAGGAAGAGGAGCGAAATGCCGTCAGAGACGCGGATTTCGCGAATGGGTTCGGCCGCGGGCGCCATCGCCTGCCAAAGGCCGATTCCGCTCAGCACCCGGGAGGAGCCCCATGCGATCGCCGAAGTGCGGCCGTCATAGGCGGCATCTTGCCGATCGGCGGGCATCTGGCGGTCGCAGAGGACGACGGCGACCCCCGCACTCGCAAGCGCAAGGGCGAGGGTCGAGCCGACCATTCCGCCGCCGACGATGAGCACGTCGGCCTCGATCTTTTCCTTCCGGGTCTGCTTTCGCTTTGCCGTCATGTCGCCACCATCGCGCGGCAGGCGCGCGCTGTCCAGTCGCCACGCCGCGCACAAGCGGCGGCATCCCGGTGTCTGCGCATCGATTAGGCAGAATAAGGCGTCTTGCCATGCCTTTGACCGCGCAACTGCGCCATTTCCCGTCGCCCGTGTGGCGGCACGTTTCTTGAAGTCAAGTATCGACGTCGAACGTGGATGGGCGTCCCGAAGCGGTTCTGGCGGTCGGACGTTGCCGCGGTTTTCGACGCCGGGCGCGCCGGGCGATTAGCCTCGACTTCGCGTGCGCGCACCTTCGACTTCAAGAAGAGGGAGCAAGTTTATGAAGCTGGTCATGGCAATCATCAAACCCTTCAAGCTCGATGAGGTGCGCGAAGCACTCACCCAGGTCGGCGTGGAGGGGCTCACAGTCACCGAAGTCAAAGGCTTCGGTCGACAGAAGGGGCAGATGGAAATCTATCGGGGTGCCGAATACACCGTGAATTTCCTGCCCAAGATCAAGGTCGAGGTCGCGGTCAAGGACGACATGGCCGAAACGGTGGTCGACACCATTCAAAAGCACGCGATTACGGGCAAGATCGGCGACGGAAAGATCTTCGTTTTCGAGATCGCGCAAGCCGCGCGCATCCGGACGAGCGAGCGCGACACAAGCGCGATTTGACAGCCGCTTTTTGGCCTGCCCAAGTTTTTTGCACAGCCATAGAGGGCGCATAAAAAATGGGCATCCAGCTCCTTTGGAGCCAACTGCGGCGCGCGGGTGCCGAAAAAGAAATGTGTCGCACAACAAGGAACTAGGGGTGAGTCCGATGAGTGGGAGCAAGTGGCGAATGCCTGGCATGGAAATTGAGATTTCCCCCCGGTCCGAGCGCATCGGAGAGGGGAGCGAGCCGAGTGCTCGGGGATATTCCACCCGGCCGTTCCATACCGGCCAGAAATTATCCAGCCTTTTGGATAGAGCATCGAGATTTGGGAGTTTTTCAATGCGGCAATTGGCCCGACTGGCAAGGGTCATGGCACTAGCGACCCTGGCTGTTACGACGATCACCCGTGTGGCACTTGCGGATGAAGCACCGCCCAAGATCGATTCGGGCGACACGGCGTGGATGCTGACGTCGGTGGCGCTCGTGCTGATGATGACAATCCCGGGCCTGGCACTTTTCTACGGCGGCATGGTTCGGAAGAAGAACGTGCTCTCCACCCTGATGCAGAGCTTCGCGATCACGTGCCTCGTCACCGTCTTGTGGGCGATTGTCAACTACAGCACGGCCTTCACGGCCGGAACACCTTTCCTCGGCGGCTTCACCCGGCTCTTCCTGCAAGGGGTCGCGAGCGACATCGCGGCCAATAGCAAGAGCGTCCCCTCGGTCAACTCCCTCGCCCCGACCATTCCAGAGATGGTCTACATGTGCTTCCAGATGACCTTCGCGATCATCACGCCCGCATTGATCGCCGGCGCCTTCGCGGAGCGCATGAAGTTCTCGGCGATGCTGTGGTTCATGGCGCTGTGGGCAACACTCGTCTATGCGCCGATCGCGCACTGGGTCTGGGGCCCCGACGGGTTCTTCAACAGCAGCAACGACAAAGCCTGGGTCCATGTGCTGGACTTCGCCGGCGGCACCGTGGTGCACATCAATTCGGGTGTTGCGGGATTGGTGTGCTGCCTCGTCCTCGGCAAGCGAAAGGGCCTCGGCACCGAGCATATGGCGCCGCACAACCTGGTTCTCACGATGATCGGCGCATCGCTCCTGTGGGTCGGCTGGTTCGGCTTCAATGCGGGCTCGGCGACGAGTGCCGGCCTCCAGGCAGGCATGGCGATGACCGTGACCCAGATCGCGACCGCGACGGCGGCGCTTAGCTGGATGTTCGCGGAGTGGGCGGTCAAGGGCAAGGCGAGCCTGCTCGGCATCTGCTCGGGTGCCGTCGCCGGCCTCGTCGCCATCACGCCGGCTTCGGGCTTCGTCGGCCCCGTCGGCGCACTCGTCATCGGTGCCGTCGCCGGCGTCGTATGCTACTGGGGGGTAACCGGCCTCAAGAACAGCCTTGGCTATGACGACGCGCTCGACGCCTTCGGCGTTCACGCGGTCGGCGGCATCGCGGGCGCGTTGCTGACCGGCGTCTTCGCGATTAACGAATATGGCGGCACACCGGGCCTGATCGAGGGCAATTCGGGCCAGGTGCTGAACCAGATCATCGGTATCGCGACGGTGATCGTTTACGACGCGATCGCGAGCCTGATTATCCTCAAGGTGATCGATTGGACGATTGGCCTGCGCGTTTCCGAGGACGTGGAGCGCGAGGGCCTCGACCTCACGGTTCACGGCGAAGTCGTGCAATAAGAGCGGCCCTCCAACTCTGCGGGGGACAACTCCGGCCCGGTCAGGCGTTCTCGAGGAGCCTGCACCGGGCCGATTTGCTGACGACCCAGTACCTAGCCCGCAATCCTTTTGCCCTGGCCGGGTTGTCACAGTCATGTCACAGGGCAGGTGCTGCACTTCCCCCGACTATCCCGACTATATCGAATAACGACATCGAATAACGACCGGAGCGAATAACGACCGGCGAGAGATGCACACTTGGCCTGCGCGCCGATAGTCGGCGAGCGGATGCCAGGGCCAGCGCCGGAGCGAAGCAGTCAACGAAAAGAAGCTGTCAACGAAGCCGTTGGGGGAGAAAAGGGAATTCGAATGCGCCAAGACCTTCGCGGCCTTGGGTGCAGGCCTTCGAGCGGCGGCCAAAAGAAATGGCGCTCGTAAAGGAAGAACTGCCGCACCGTGAGACGGTTGATGTCTCGGGGTGGCATCCGAACCTGCAAGCGCTTGATCGCTACTGGCGAAGCATCCACCAGCCCCAAGGGCTGCCGTCGCGCCGGGATATCGATCCGACGGCAATCCCGGCCCTCCTCCCGCGGATTTGGATCCTGGACGTGCAGCCGGAGCCTTTCCGCTTAAAACATCGCCTCGTCGGCACCCATATCGTCGAGCTGGTTGGCGAGGACTTCACGGGTCGCTGGGTCGACGAGGCGCACGCCCACCTCGCCACCGATCCGAGCCCGCTTCTGCGCTATCGCGATGTGGCGAGCACCGGTGTCCCCGCCCACCGACGGGGAAAGCCGCTGATATTTCTGAAAGACCAAGCGGACTTCACCGAAATCGAGACCGCGATTTTCCCCCTGGCCCAGGACCGCAAGAGCGTTGACGCGCTGCTTTGCTGCACGATCTTCTATCGGCGAAACGGGGCTGAGTTCTAGGGGGCTGGCACGAAGTGCCCTACGCTCGAATTTCCTTACCGGCGCGAGCGTTGCAGAAGGGAGCTTCGCCGCACGCGCTGCAACGGTGTCTTGGCGATAAAAAGAAGTACTTCATAATAATTATAGGATCGGCGTACGGAAAACTAGGGGTAGCATTGATGAATATATCGAATCTCCTGAATGTTACTAGAATCTAATATTTACTCTTGCTGATTTAACACCGTTCGTCGCCTGGGATGATAGAGCTGGTATGTCATATTGTTTTTGGATATTTACTCGGTTGATGTATCTATACACGATAGGCGTATCAACTATTGGTCGCGATTCCTCTGGGCGTGGCAGCCCGTCGTGCTTGCAGCGACAGGTCTGATAAAGCACCCGCAGCACGCGCCCCCACGCAGGTCAGGGATGGAGAATGCTCAGTCCAAATCCCGACATCCGTGGCAAATGCGATCGGCGTTACCACAGTCTCATCGTGGAACAGTCTCACCGTGGAACTCAGGCCGATCGGGTCTCTCGTCCTTATCAAGCGTCGAGTTCATCCATTGCCTGTCGATAAACCGCCCGCATGGATAATTGTGTCGCCACCACGCTCCGAGTCGCAAAGACACGAACGAAACCTAAACAGCTAATTCGCTCTACATCGACTTGTGGCACAATTTCATAATGCCGCGAGATACTGTGTTCACAATCATTAACGATGCTTGTATCGTCCCGCCAGCGCAGTTACACTCGTTTCTGTTTTGTACTGAAGCGGGTCCGCTTGGCTTTCGTTGCGAGGAGCTAAGACGATGGCGCGTGCCGCGGCACAGCGTTCGGGCCGAATGACCTCCTTTCTTCCGCCGGAGGCGTTGGCGTTTCTTCGACGGCGCATTGCGGAGCTGGCGGGCGTGGGCCTCGTCGCGTTCGGCTTTGCCCTCCTCCTCGCCTTGGCGAGCTACGACCCGTCGGATCCGTCCCTGAACCACGCGAGCCGCGGCGCTGTGCACAATCTCGTGGGTCTGCCGGGCGCCTACGTGGCCGACATCCTGCTCCAGCCTTTCGGGTTTGCCGCCACCCTAACTGGAATCGTCGCCGTGCTCTGGGGCTGGCGGCTTGCCGCCCATAGGGGTGTGCGCCGCTTCGCCCTGCGCGCCATGGCCCTCGTCCCGCTAATCTTGGCCGCGACCGCCCCTTTGGCGGCACTACCCGCACCCGTCGGCTGGCCGCTTCAAAGCGGGCTCGGCGGCTTCGTCGGGGTAGTCGTCCTGCGCGAGCTGTCGGCGTTCACGCAGAGCATTCACCTGGGCGCGCCGGTGCAGCTTGTCGGGCTGGTGATGGGGGTTCCGGCAGCGGGCCTCTTTGTTTATGCCATTGCCTTCAGCCTCGCCGAATGGAGCGCCTTCATAAGGGCCCTCGTCTGGCTGGCAACCGATGGGCTCGGCCATGCCGCGGCCCGGCTTGCGGCCCTGGGAAACGCCGCCTGGGGGGCTCTGACGGCGATCGGCGCCCGCCGCGAGGAGAGGTTTGCCGGGGGGCAGGCCGCCGGGCCGGCCTTCGGCCACGGCACGTTCCGCCGGGGCGGGGCGCGGGCGGAACCGAGCTTTGAGGGCGGCTTCGAGGATGAGGGAGTGCCGGTGCTGGCCGAGCGCGGCCGGAATGCCCCGTCGATCGAGCCGCGGGCGGCCAATCCCGTGCGCCGCAAGACGAGTCCGGCCAAGCAAGCCTCCCTCGACCTCGACACCGAGGAGGAATACGAGCTTCCCCCGCTCGACATCCTGAGCCTGCCGGCCGATGCGCACCACCACGAGGCGATCGACGAGGAGGCACTCGCCGCCAACGCGCGGCTTCTCGAATCGGTGCTCGAGGATTTCGGCGTCAAGGGCAAGATCGTGAAGGTGCGCCCAGGCCCCGTCGTCGCCCTCTACGAGCTCGAGCCGGCGCCGGGCACCAAATCGAGCCGGGTGATCAGCCTTTCCGACGATATCGCGCGCTCGATGAGTGCGATCTCGGTGCGCGTGGCGGTGGTGCCGGGGCGCAACGCGCTCGGCATCGAGCTGCCGAACGCGCGGCGCGAAACCGTCTATTTGCGCGAGCTTCTCGCCTCGGAAACCTATGAGCGCACGGTCTCCAAGCTCACCCTTGTGCTCGGCAAGGATATCGCCGGTTCGCCTGTTGTCGTCGACCTCGCGCGCATGCCCCATCTGCTCGTCGCCGGCACCACCGGCTCCGGCAAGTCGGTCGCCATCAACACCATGATCCTCTCGCTTCTCTATCGCCTGCCGCCGAGCCAGTGCCGCTTCATCATGATCGACCCGAAAATGCTCGAACTCTCGGTCTATGACGGGATACCGCATCTCCTCACACCCGTGGTGACGGAGCCCAAGAAGGCGGTCGTCGCCCTCAAATGGACCGTGCGGGAGATGGAGAACCGCTACCGCGCGATGTCGACCCTCGGCGTGCGCAACATCGCGGGCTACAACCAGCGCCTCCAGGAAGCCTTTCGCAAGGGCGAGGATCTCAAGCGCCGCGTGCAGACGGGCTTCGACCCCGAGACCGGCAAACCCCTCTTCGAGGATCAGCCGCTCGACCTTGCCCCGCTTCCCTTCATCGTCGTGGTGGTCGACGAGTTCGCCGATCTCATGCTCGTCGCCGGCAAGGACATCGAGGGGGCGATCCAGCGCCTCTCCCAGATGGCGCGCGCCGCAGGCATCCACCTCATCATGGCGACGCAGCGCCCCTCGGTCGACGTCATCACGGGCACGATCAAGGCGAACTTCCCGACGCGCGTATCGTTCCAAGTGACTTCGCGCATCGACAGCCGGACGATCCTCGGCGAATCCGGCGCCGAACAGTTGCTCGGCCAAGGCGACATGCTCTACATGGCCGGCGGGGGGCGGATATCGCGCGTGCATGGCCCCTTCGTGCGCGACGACGAGGTCGAGAAGGTCGTTCGCTGCCTCAAGGCACAAGGCGAGCCGGACTATGTCGACGACGTCACCGAGGACGACGAAGGTGGGGTCATGCCGGGCCTCGACGAGGGTAACGGCGGATCGGGCGACGAGCTTTACGACCGTGCCGTGGCGCTTGTCTGCCGCGAGCGCAAGGCCTCGACGAGCTTCGTGCAGCGCCATCTGCAGATCGGCTACAACCGTGCCGCCCGCATCATCGAGCGCATGGAGCAGGAAGGTGTCGTGAGTGCTGCCAACCACGTCGGCAAGCGCGAAGTGCTCGGGCGAAACATCGAGGATCCCGACGACTGAGCCACCTTGTGCTTGAGCCATCTTGTGCTGCACCCGCCCGAACCCCAATTACTAGCCGCTGGAAGAGGCGGTTTCCGGCGCAACGATTGGCGCTCGGGCTAGTGTGGCGAATCCGAAATTCGCCACATCTGGGTGCGGGACCGTGAGCGAATTTCGGATTCAAAGC
>DATDHA010000210.1:0-2870 GCA_036521815.1 Alphaproteobacteria bacterium
AGGAGAGTGCTTTGAGATAGTAAGCGTAGGCGATGTCGCGGTTGCCCGGATGGAGCTGGATGAACCGGGTGAGCGCGTTGATGGCGTCTTGATAGTTGTTGTCCTGATAGAGCGCATAGGCGGACATGAGCTGCGCCTTCGTCGCCCAGATCGAATAAGGGTGCTGACGCTCGACCTCGTCGAACGCCTTGGCCGCCGCCGGGTAGCGTTGCTCAGCCAACGCATCCATGCCCCGGTTGTAAAGCGTGTTGACGGGCTCCTCGACGTACTTGTCCTTCTCGTCGTCGCCGGAGCATGCGCCGAGCGCCAGCATCGCAAGAGTGAGGCTTGCGAACACGAGAGAGCGTCTCGCCGCACCGCTTCGTAACCTTGTCATCGAAACCACTGCCTTGCGCAATCCCTGTCCGATACCAGCCTGCGCGGCCGCTCGTCGGCGGCCCCGATATTTGCCCTCTTATAGCACGGTGGCGCACGTTCCAATAGGATTCCGGAGCGGTGCGCCAACACCCCAAAATCATTGCGCCGCGGGGCTTCCGCGGCGCAAGACTCGAAGAAATCGATGCTCAGCCCGATCGCTGGGCCGATCGATCAGGCGGACGCCGCCATCCGCCGCCGATCCTGGCTCTGTTGAGTCACGTCCTCACGGCCCTCGAACGGTACAAGGCGCCATGCATCCTGATCGGCGAACAGGGCGCGCAGCAGCTTGTTATGCATGCCGTGGCCGGAGCGGAAGCCGTGGAAATGGCCGATGACCGGCGCCCCCGCGAGGGAGATGTCGCCCACCGCGTCGAGCACCTTGTGGCGAACGAACTCATTCTCGTAGCGCAGGCCATCCGGGTTCATCACCCGATCGCCGTCGACGACGACCGCGTTGTCGAGGGAGCCGCCGAGTGCGAGGCCCGCGGCGCGCAGCCGCTCGACGTCCTCGACGAAGCCGAAGGTGCGCGCGCGCGCGATTTCATTCTTGAAGGCGCCGTTTTGCAGCGATACGAAATACTCCTGGCGCGCCACCGCGGTGGCCTCGAAATCGATCTCGAAACTGATCGAGAAGCCGCTGCTCGGCGTGAACGACGCCATGGTTTCGTGATTGCCGACGGCGACGTGCTTCAGCACTTGAATGGCTCGTCGAGGTGCTGCCTGCTCAACCGTGCCCGCGCAGTCGATCAGGAACACGAACGGTGCTGAGCTTCCGTCCATGACCGGAACCTCGGACCCGTTGAGTTCGATGACAAGATTGTCCACGTGGCAGCCGGCCACCGCGGCAAGAAGATGCTCGACCGTGCCGACCTTCACGAGGCCGTGCTTGCCGGGAGCCTCCGTGCCGAGCGTGGTGCACATGCGGGTGTCGACGACTTGCCGCCAGGTTGCGGGAATCTTGACGCCGCCACCCGAGAGATCGGTTCGGCGGAACATGACGCCCGTGTTCGGCTCGGCCGGCAGGAGCGTCATCGTGACCTTCTGCCCCGAATGCAGGCCGATGCCCGAGCAGCTGATCGGGGTCTTCAGTGTGCGCTGGAGAATTTTACCCTCTCCCCTTGAACTCGAGCCGGGGTCCATTTGACGGCCCATTGCGGCTCTGAACAACACATTAACCCGGTCCGCTCCAGTCCCCACCGGCGACCGAGTGCTTCGAAGACTCTCTTACCAACGGTCCTCGAAGCACTCAAATCACCTTTTGTTACGGATTGTTACGGGGGGAACACCGTATTTTCAATAGCTTACACCTTCCCTAGTTGGCTTGCCGGCGGAGAAAAGCCGGGATCTCCAGGAGATCGTCGTCTCCCTTCGAGGTCGCAAGGCGGTCGCCGGGGTCGAGTCCGCCAAGGCGAGGCTGCGAGGGTGCGGCCGGCTCGTGCTGGGGTTCGGGTGGCCGGCGAGCGGCGCCCGTCACTTTATTGAAGAGGCCCGCCATGCCCCGACGCACCTTGCTCGCCTCCACAGCCGCCGAAGGAGGGGCTGCTTCGGCCGTCGGAACGCTCGGTGTGGCGATTTGCCCCGCCATTGCCGATGGCTCGGGCTCGTACGGGGCGAAGATTCCCGGCTGCAGGTTCGGTGCAGCCGCCGCCACCGAGGCGCGCTGGACGGGTGCCGGCTTGATTGCGCCTGGAGCGGGGGGTGCTACGGCGTGCCGGACCGGCGGTGCGGCGTGCCCTGTTGCGACCGCGGCCGGGGCGACGACGGGTGCTGGCTCGGCTGCTGCCGCCATGGCTTGCGGCGCCTCCGACACCGCACGGACGACGCGGAGGGGCTCGCTCGCCACGGCCAGCGCTTGTGCAGCCTGCGGCCCCGGCACAGCGAGCGTGCGGGGTGCCGGCCGTTCGCTGACAAGGACGGGCCGCAGCGGCTTCGGCTGCTGAACCGCGGCCGCGTCGATACCCGTCGCCACGACGGATACGCGCACGCTGCCCTCGAGGTGCTCATCGAACGTCGAGCCGAAAATGATGTTCGCCTCGGGGTCGACCTCGTCGCGGATTCGATTGGCCGCCTCGTCGACCTCGAAGAGCGTCATGTCCATTCCGCCCGTGATGTTGATGAGCACGCCCTTCGCACCCTTCATCGAGACATCGTCGAGGAGCGGGTTCGAGATGGCCGCTTCGGCCGCGTCGAGTGAGCGCCGCTCGCCCTGGGCCTCGCCGGTGCCCATCATTGCCTTGCCCATCTCGCTCATCACCGTGCGAATGTCGGCGAAGTCGAGATTGATAAGGCCGGGCATGACCATGAGATCGGTGACACCGCGCACCCCCGAATAGAGAACGTCATCCGCCATCTTGAAGGCGTCGGCGAAGGTCGTCTTCTCGTTGGCGACCCGGAAGAGGTTCTGGTTCGGAATGATGATCAGCGTGTCGACGAACTGCTGGAGTTCATCAATA
>DATDHA010000211.1:0-1827 GCA_036521815.1 Alphaproteobacteria bacterium
CGATCCCCGCGCCAAGGCTCGAGATCGTGCCGTGAGGTTCATTCCGACCCCCCTTCCCGGCGCCTTCGTGATCGAGCCGGAGCGACACGAGGATGAGCGCGGATTCTTAGCGCGGACCTGGTGCCGTTTCGAATTCGAAGCCCACGGCCTCGTTACGTCGTTCGTCCAATGCAACATCTCGTTCAATCTCAAGGTTGGAACCCTTCGTGGCCTGCATTACCAGGCTCCTCCTTACAGCGAGGCAAAGCTCGTGCGCTGCACACGCGGCAAAGCGTTCGACGTGATGGTCGACCTGAGGCGTTCGTCGCCGACCCGCCTTCAATGGCATGGGGTCGAACTGAGCGCCGACAATGCACGCATGGTGTACATCCCCGAGGATTTCGCGCACGGGTTCCAGACCCTCGAGGACGACACCGAGCTTTTCTATCAAATGTCCGAAAGCCATCGACCCGAAGCGGCGCGCGGCTTTCGCTTCGACGATCCCACGCTCGCGATCGCCTGGCCGCTCGCCGATCCGATCCTCTCGCCGCGCGACCGGTCCCTCCCGCTCCTCGCCATGGAGCGGATCGCATGCTGATCATTTCCGAAAACGCACGTATATCGAGGCTTGCGGACATCGAGGACTCCGTGCGCGGCAGTAAGATTATCATCGACGAAGGCGTCGCGATCGACAGCTTCGTCAAGATCAAGCCAGCGGGTGGCACCGGCGACGTGCATATCGGAGCCAACAGCGTCATCAACTCCGGCACCGTGATCTATTCGGGCAACGGCGTCGAAATCGGAAAGCGCGTCGCAATAGCGGCGAACTGCACCTTGGCGCCGACCAACCACGAGATCCGTGATCGCATCAAATGGATCACGGATCAGGGCTTCATGACGAGCCGCGGCGGCATCGTGATCGAGGACGACGTTTGGATCGGTGCAAACGCGGTTCTGCTTGACGGCGCCATCCTGCGCCGAGGATGCGTTGTAGGTGCTGGCACCGTAGTGCGCGGGGAGCTTGAGCCATACTCGATCAATGTCGGCGTTCCGGCCAGACGCATAGGATTTCGCCGATGAGCTTCACGATCCTGGGCGGCTCGGGTTTCATCGGATCGCATCTTGCGGTCCGGCTTCGCGCCGCGGGCGAGGAAGTCTTCACCCCCGAGCGCGACGACGACGCTTATCTCGAGCGCGAGCTTGGCCATGTCGTCTATTGCATCGGTGTCACGTCCGATTTCCGTTCGCGTCCGCTCGACACCGTGGATGCGCATGTGACGGCGCTCATGCCGCTCCTGCGCCGCGGCCGTTTCGAGTCCCTCCTTTATCTGTCTTCGACGCGAGTCTACGGGGGAAGTGCCGACGGGCGCGAGGCCGCCACGCTTTCGTTGCGCGCAGAGGTGAGCGACGATCTTTACAACGTCTCGAAACTGATGGGCGAAGCCGTCTGTCTCGCCTCCGGCCGGCCGGCGGCACGGGTCATACGCGTCTCCAACGTCTATGGCGACGGCATGTCACCCAAGAGCTTTCTTGCAGCCGTGCTGAGCGACGCGGTCGGGATGGCCCGCATCCAGTTACGTACCACGCTCGATTCGTGCAAGGACTACCTGTCGCTTGACGATCTCTTGGGACTTATGCCGCGCATTGCCGTCACGGGACGCCATCGCCTCTATAACGTCGCATCCGGAATCAACGTGACAAACGGCGAGCTCTCCGCCCTGATTTCCCGCCTGACCAAATGCCGCGTAAGCGTGGCCGCCGATGCGTGCTTAAGCACGTTCCCGCAAATCCCGATCGATCGCGTGCAGCGCGAATTCGGGTTCGCACCCGCTCGGCTCGAGCAACAAT
>DATDHA010000212.1:0-15770 GCA_036521815.1 Alphaproteobacteria bacterium
GTCCTCGAGCAGTGCGATCACCTGCTCGCAGCTCGCGTCGTCAAGGGCGGAGCTCGGCTCGTCCGCGAGAATGAGGCTCGGCCGGTTTATCACGGCGCGAGCAATCGCGACGCGCTGCGCCTCGCCCTGACTGAGCAGGCGCGGCTTAGCCGCGATCTTGTCGGCCATGCCGAGACTTTCGAGCACCTCGCCAACGCGCGTGCGATTCTGCTTCACGCCGGCAAGGTATTGGGCAAGCCGCAGGTTGGCTTCGACGGTGAGCGCCTCCACGAGGTGAAGCGTTTGGAACACGATGCCGACATGCCGACCACGGAAACGGTCGCGTCGATCGGCCGGGAGGGCCGCGATATCTTGCCCGTCGACCAACACGCGGCCTTCGGCCGGCTGGAGGAGGCCAGCCGCGAGGTGCACGAGGGTGGTCTTGCCAGAGCCGGACGGGCCGAGCACCAGCCAGTGCTCGCCCTTTGCCGCGCGCCATCCGTCGAGTGCCAGTATCGTACGGCCGCCGGCTTCGTGCCGTACGCCTTCGAAAACCGACATCGCGTTCCACCTGCGATTTCTTATGAGCGAGCCGATTTGCTGAGCGAGCTTACTTGCGCCGGACGCGAGATACGCTACGATATGCCGTTTGGCCGGGCATCCTGATCGATCGCCGCCAACCTGACAAGATGGAACTCCACCCCGCGGACGGGCGTCTCGTCGAACGTGTTGCGCCATCCGCAATGGCTTTTCCGAACAACTTGGAAACCGGAGAACAAATATGCCGCTCGTCGCGATCGACCATGTCCAACTCGCAATGCCGGCGGGCGGCGAAGCGAGGGCGCGCACCTTCTACGAAGGCATCCTCGGAATCCCGGAAGTTCCGAAGCCGGCGGAACTCGCGAAGCGCGGCGGCGCCTGGTTCGAGCATCACGGCATCAAGGTCCATCTCGGCGTCGATCCGAACTTCATCCCCGCGAAGAAAGCGCATCCAGGCTTCATCGTCGACGACCTCGACGAGCTGATCGAAAGGCTCGGCAATGCGGGCCACCAAGCCGCGGTCGAAGCGACGGAAGACGGCCGCCGCGCCTTCGTGCACGATCCCTTCGGCAACCGCATCGAGCTTATCGCACCCGTCCGGCCGACCGCCTAAGGCTGGCGCTCAGGATCGCTCGCCGCATTGGCGAGCAAATCGCGCAGCATCGCCTCCCGTGCCTCAGGCTCGCGCAGGTGCCGCTCGAGCGCAGGGTGGACCCATTTGACGCGCGCATGGGGTGTTGAAGGCGTATCCGCCGCCGAAGCGCCACGGCGATCCGGCACGAAGAGGATGCGGGATGCGTCATGTGGTTCGGGCGTCACGTCGAACAGCTCCCCCTTGGGCGAAACCCAGAGCGCATGAAAAGATGCGGAGATCGAGATGCCAGGATTTTCCCAGATCGCCCAGCCTTGCTGCTCGCTCCCGCCCGAGCGCTCGATCTTGGCCGCGACGTTCTTGACGCACTTGCCGGGTTCCGCACCCGGGACCGTGATGACCGGAACCCATTGCGGCTCGGCGTCGCAGAGCGTTTCGCAGAACGATTCGACGAAGCGGGAAAGCCGTAGCGGCGTCGTCTCGAAGCCGCCCGAAAGCCGCTCGAGCAAGGCCAGTGTAGTGCTGAAATCCGGTATGGAATGGGAATCGTCCATTGCGATCTCCATCGTGAGACTGGTCCCCGATGAAGATCGCTGCCGACGGACGGCGGTCGATCTTATTCGGGCGCTTTAGCGTTGATGCGGCGGCGCAAGCTGACCATCAAATCCCGCCCCGGCCCCGTCGGGACCGGCGAAACTCATCTACGCCCTGATCGCAGATTTGTCGAGAGGATCGTCGAAGAATTTTCGCTGCGATCGTCCCCTTGAAATGAGCAGTAGAGTGTAATGGCGCAGCGTTACAGGCCGACCCGCCTGCGCCCTCAATCACCGCGCGCGGGAGCCGCCTTGAGGGCCGATTGCGCACCGGCGAGCCGTGCAATCGGCACGCGGAAGGGCGAGCACGAGACGTAATCCAGTCCGATCTCATTGCAGAAATGGACCGACGCGGGGTCGCCGCCATGTTCGCCGCAGATCCCGCATTTGAGGTCCTTGCGGGATTTGCGGCCGCGCGCGACGCCCATGCGCACAAGCTCGCCCACGCCGTCGCGCTCGATCGACACGAACGGATCCGCGGAGAAGATGCCCTTGCGCTGGTAAACCTCGATAAACCTGCCGGCATCGTCGCGGCTGAGGCCAAGGCAGGTCTGGGTCAGGTCGTTGGTGCCAAAGCTGAAGAACTCCGCCGTCTCGGCGATCTCGCCGGCGCAAAGAGCGGCGCGCGGCAGCTCGATCATGGTGCCGACCAGGTATCTGAGCTTCGTGCCTTCCTCCATTTCGACCGCTTTGGCGACCTGATCGATCGCGTCCTTCAGGATGTCGAGCTCGCGCTTGGTGGCCGCGAGCGGGATCATGATCTCGGGGACCACTTTCTTGCCGCTCTCGCGCTCAACGACGACGCAGGCTTCGAAGATCGCGCGCGCCTGCATCTCGTAAATCTCGGGGTAGGTGATGGCGAGGCGGCAGCCCCGGTGACCGAGCATCGGGTTGACCTCGAAGAGTTTGGCGGACGCCTCACGGATGCGGGAGAGGGAAACGCCCGCGGCGTCCGCCACTTGCTTCATTTCCGCGTCTCCATGGGGCAGGAATTCGTGGAGTGGGGGATCGAGCAGGCGGATCGTGACCGGCAGCTTGCCCATGATCTTGAAGAGCTCGGCGAAATCGGCCCGTTGCATGGGGAGAAGCTTGGCAAGCGCCTGCCGCCGCCCCTTCTCGTCCTCCGCGACGATCATCTCGCGCACCGCGACAATACGGCCCTCGTCGAAGAACATATGCTCGGTGCGGCAAAGCCCAATGCCCTCTGCACCAAATTCTCGCGCAGTGCGCGCGTCCGCCGGCGTGTCCGCATTGGCCCGCACGCCGATCCTGCGGAAGCGATCGGCCCAACCCATCAGAATCGCGAAATCGCCGGAAAGTTCGGGCTTCGTGGTGGGAACCGTGCCAAGGAACACTTCACCGGTGCCGCCATCGATCGTGATTCCATCGCCGGCCCGCACCACGTGATTGCCGACCGCGATGGTCCCAGTTTCGTAATCGACCTTGAGATCGCCGGCACCCGCCACGCAGGCTCGGCCCATGCCGCGCGCGACCACCGCCGCGTGGCTCGTCATCCCTCCGCGCGTCGTGAGGATGCCTTGGGCGGCGTGCATGCCGTGGATATCCTCGGGGCTCGTCTCGACGCGCACGAGGATGACCGATTGACCATGCTTCGCCTTCGCCTCCGCGTCCCCGGAGTGGAACACCACGACCCCCGAGGCGGCTCCCGGCGAGGCGGGCAGGCCGCGCGCCAGGAGCGTTCGCGGCGCCTTCGGATCGAGGGTTGGGTGGAGTAGCTGGTCGAGCGAGGCCGGGTCGATCCGCGTCACGGCCTCCGCCTTCGAAATGAGCTTTTCTTTCGCCATCTCGACCGCGATCCGGATGGCGGCGGGTGCGGTGCGCTTGCCGCTCCTCGTCTGAAGCATATAGAGCTTGCCGTTCTCCACCGTGAACTCGAGATCCTGCACGTCGCGGTAATGCTTCTCGAGGGTCTTGCGATATCGGAGAAGCTGCCTGAAGACCTTCGGCATCACCTCTTCCATCGCCGGAAGCCGGGAACCGGCTGCGCGCTTGCCGGCCAGGGTGATCGACTGCGGCGTGCGTATCCCCGCCACCACGTCCTCGCCCTGGGCGTTCACGAGATACTCGCCGTAGAAGGCATTCTCGCCCGTCGATGGATTGCGCGTGAAGGCAACACCCGTGGCGCAATCCTCGCCCATGTTGCCGAATACCATCGCCTGGACGGTGACCGCGGTACCCCAGTCGTCCGGGATACCGTGGAGGCGGCGATAAGTGACGGCGCGCTGATTGTTCCAGCTTCCAAACACCGCACCGACGGCCCCCCATAGCTGCACCTTCGGGTCTTGCGGGAAGGGCTTGCCGGTTTCTGCCTCGACGAGGCGCTGGTAGCGCGCGACAAGTTCCTTCAAATCCGCGGCGCCAAGTGCCGTGTCGAGTGCGACGCCGCGCTCTTCCTTGATCAACTCGAGCTGATCCTCGAAGTGATGATGCTCGATGCCGAGCACCACATTGCCGTACATCTGCATGAACCGGCGATAGCTGTCGTAGGCGAAGCGCTCATTGCCGCTCGCTGCCGCAAGGCCGAGGACCGTCTTGTCGTTGAGACCGAGATTGAGCACCGTGTCCATCATACCCGGCATCGACGCCCGCGCGCCCGAACGCACCGACACGAGCAGCGGGTTCGCCGCGTCGCCGAATTTCCGGCCGACACTGCGCTCGATCTTCTTGAGGGCGGTCGCGGCCGCGGCGTCGAGGTCGCGCGGATATTTCTGCTTGCTCTTGTCGTAATAGGTGCAGACCGCGGTTGTAATGGTGAAGCCGGGAGGAACCGGAAGGCCGATCCTGCTCATCTCGGCAAGGTTGGCACCCTTGCCGCCCAAAAGCTCCTTCATCGAAGCCTTGCCGTCGGCTTTGCCGTCTCCGAACGAAAACACCCACTTCGCCATGTCTATTCCTTCTAACCCTCGATCTTCGAGAAATCGGCGACCCCGCCGAGTGCCGAGCGGATCGCGAAGAGCAACCTCAAGCGATTCTCGCGAAGGGCCGCATTGTCCGTATTGACGGTGACCTTGTCGAAGAACGCATCGACGGGCGGGCGCAATTTCGCAAGCGCCGCCATGGCGCGGGCGAAGTCCTCCGAGTTGACGGCACTCGCGATCTCGCCCGATGCGCGGGCAAGTCCCCCATAGAGTGCTTTTTCCTCGTCCTGCTCGAGTTTTTCCGGATCGGCACCACCGTCATATGCCCGGCTATCCTTCTTCTCCTCGATGCGCACGATGTTCGACGCGCGCTTATAGGCCGTGAGCAGGTTGGCGCCATCGTCACTTTCGAGGAATTTGGCGAGTGCCTCCACGCGCGCGCGCAAGCGAACGAGATCGTCCTCCCCGCCGAGTGCGAATACGGCACTCACGAGATCGTGCCGCACGCCCCTCTCGCGCAGGTGCACCTTGAGCCGGTCGGCGAAGAAGGCGAGGAGATCGTCGACAAATTGTGCCTCGGCCTTTGGCGCGGGGATGCCGTGTTTGGAATAAAGGTCGCGGGCAGCCGCGAAAACTTGCCGCAACGGAATTCGGATGTTGTTCTCGACGACGAGCCGGATAACCCCAAGTGCCGCTCGCCTTAGCGCATAGGGGTCTTTGGAGCCGGTCGGCTTTTCATCGATCAGCCAGAAACCGACCAGGGTATCGATCTTATCGCCGAGGGCCACGGCAACCGACACGGGTGCTGTCGGGCAACGGTCGTTGGGACCGAGCGGCGCGTAGTGGTCGGCAATGGCATTGGCGACGGCGCCATCCGCGCCCTCATGAAGGGCGTAATAGCGCCCCATGATGCCTTGGAGCTCAGGGAATTCCCCGACCATGCCCGAGACAAGATCGGCCTTGGCAAGTCGCGCAGCACGGCGAACCTGGCCGACGTCGGCACCCGGAACGAAGGCCGCCAATTGGGCGGCGAGGTCCACGATACGCGAGACCTTTTGGCCGACGGTCCCGAGCTTGGCATGAAAAACCAGCGTGTCGAGCTTCGGCACGCGCGTCTCGAGCTTGGTCTTGCAATCCTGATCCCAGAAGAACTTGGCATCGGAGAGCCGCGCACGAAGCACGCGCTCATTCCCCGCGACGATCGCCTTCCCGCGGTCCTCCGCCGCCATGTTCGAAACGACGACGAAACGCGCGGCGAGCTCGCCATCCTTCGTCTCAAGCGAGAAATATTTCTGGTTCGCCCGCGTCGTCGAGGTCAGCACCTCGCGCGGCACATCCATGAATTTGCGGTCGATCGAACCGATCAACGGCACAGGCCATTCGACGAGCCCGCAGACCTCTTCCAGCAACGCCGGATCGTCCTTTACGGTGAACCCCTCGGCCGCCGCGAGTGCCGCGGCACCATCCGCGATCGTGCGCTTGCGCTCCTCCCGGTCGAGCATGACATAAGCCTTGCGAAGCTTATCGCGATAGTCGGCGAAACCCTCGACTGCGACCGCTGCCGGCGCGAGGAATCGGTGGCCGAAGGTCTTGTTCCTGAATGAGAGGGCCGCACCGCCGAGATCGAACGCACCGTCGAGCATCTTGCCATCGAAAATCGCGAGTATGCTATGCAAGGGACGGACATAACGAAACGCGGTGGCGCCCGCGCGCATCGACTTGGGCCACGGAATGGCCCGGATCGCGTCATCCAATATTCCGGCGAGCAGCAGCACCGTCGCCTGTCCCGCGACCGCACGGACCGCGAAGTAGAATTCGGCATTGCCTACGGCGCGCTTTTCGCATTGATCGAGGCTCGAAAGCCCGGCCGCTTTCAAGAAACCCTGGATCGCCTGCTCGGGGGCGCCGACGCGGGGGCCCTTTCGCTCCTCGGAGAGATCGGGCTGTTTTGCCGGCAGCCCATCGACGACGAGCGTCAGGCGGCGCGGTGTCACATGCGACTCGGCGTGACTGAAATCGAGCCGCGCCTCGGCGAGCTTCTCGGTCACGAGCCGCTTCAAATCTCCCGCGGCCTTCGCCTGCATGCGGGCGGGAATCTCTTCGGAGAAGAGTTCGAGAAGAAGCTCGGCCACGGCTAGCTCAAATGCCCGCGGCTCTTGAGCCAGCCTTCGCAGCATGCCTTGGCGAGGGCGCGCACCCGGCCGATATAGGCCTGGCGCTCCGTGACGCTGATGACGCCGCGCGCATCGAGCAGGTTGAAGAGATGGCTCGCCTTGATGCATTGGTCGTAGGCGGGCAACGAAAGCCCCGCCCCGATCAGCGCGGCGCACTCGGTCTCCGCGTCCTCGAAATGGCGGAACAGGAGTGCGGTGTCCGCGCGCTCGAAATTGTAGGCGGAAAATTCGCGCTCGCTCTGGAGGAAGACGTCGCCATACGTGATGCGGCCCGGTCCTTCGACGCCATTGAAGTCGAGGTCATAGACGTTTTCCGCGCCCTGCACGTACATGGCAAGCCGTTCGAGGCCATAGGTATATTCGACGGACACGGGATTGCAGTCGAAGCCGCCCACTTGCTGGAAGTAGGTGTACTGGCTGACTTCCATGCCGTCGCACCAGACTTCCCAGCCGAGTCCCCAAGCGCCGAGTGTTGGGCTCTCCCAGTCATCCTCGACGAAGCGTATGTCGTGCTGGAGGGGGTCGATGCCGAGGCGCCTCAGGCTTTCGAGATAGAGTTCCTGCGCGTTGTCGGGCGAGGGCTTGAGGATCGCCTGGAACTGGTAATAATGCTGGAGGCGATTTGGGTTCTCGCCGTAGCGCCCGTCGGTCGGCCGGCGGGAGGGCTGGACATAAGCCGCTCGCCAAGGCTCGGGCCCGAGGCTGCGCAAGGTCGTCGCGGGGTGGAAAGTGCCCGCCCCAACCTCCACGTCATATGGCTGCAGCAGGAGACAGCCCTGCTCCGCCCAGTAACGCTGAAGCGTCAGGATAAGCGACTGAAAGCTCGTTGCGGCGGCGGCGTCCTTGGCCATCGCGAGGTCCATGCGGGAAAATGTGGGTGCAGCGCACAATAATGGCCGCCGGAAAGAGGGTCAATCCGTATGAAGGACGGCAATGCGCCGCCAAAGCTACTGTCTTTCCAAGCCACTATGGAAACGGGCAACCGGGTTGACCGCATTTCGCCGCACCTCTCACGGGCACGTAAGCGCCGCAGACCTGGCATTTGACCGTCTCTTCGACCTCGCTCCCGGCAGCGGTAGAAGCCGCCCCTCCGCCGTCATCGCCGGCACGCCGCCGCACGCGTGCATCGCGGGCCTGGCGCTTGGTCTCCGCGTCGCGGAGCGCTTGAATACGGCCGATCAACTTGAATCCGTACCAGACAATGAGAACGATGCCGGCGAGGACAATGAGCTTAGGCAGACTGAAGCCGAACATTGCGCCATCTAGGCGGCCTGCCCTGCCCCGGTCAAGGAAAACTGCGGCTTACGCGCCCGGCGGCACCCTTCGATCACGTCCCGGAATTGGGCTAGCCCCGTCTGATAGCGCGGCGGCAGCCATAAAAACTTCATCTCGCGGCGAGCAATGTGCCGCAACGCACCCTAAATAGTGGGATAAGCTGACACTGCGGGACCGCCGATCAAGCACATAAGCGTAGGAGGGGCAATGAACGACACTGCACGTCTGCAATCGCTGGCAAAGGGGCGCCCGGTTGCCCTCGTGCTCCAAGGTGGCGGGGCGCTTGGGGCGTTCCAGGTCGGCGCCTACGAAGCACTTTGCACCCAGAGGCTATATCCTTCCTGGATCGCCGGAACCTCGATCGGCGCCATCAACGGTGCCATCATCGCAGGAAACACGCCGGTGAAGGCGTTGGAGCGCCTCGATGATTTCTGGCGCGCCATCTCCACGCCCGATGCCGTGGCCCCCTCGGACGAAATTGGCGCACTGCGCCGGATCTTCAGCTTCTGGAGTGCCCAGCAGTCGGTGCTGACCGGCCAGCCGGGCTTCTTCACGCCGCGCCCGATAACGCCCCTCTTGGCCCCGGCCGGCGGACCGGCCGCGACGAGCTTTTATGACACGAGCCCGCTCAAGCACACCCTTGAACGCCTCGTCGATTTCGATCGCATCAACGCGCGCGAGGTCCGCTTGAGCCTGGGTGCGGTCGAGGTGGATACCGGCAAGCAAATATATTTCGATAATCACGCGCAAAAGATCGGGCCGGAGCATGTGATGGCGAGCGGAGCGTTACCCCCCGCCTTCCCGGCGGTATGCGTCGACGGCAAACTTTACTGGGACGGCGGCATCGTCTCGAACACACCGCTGGATGCCTTGATGGATACGCCGCCGACCAGCGATCTTTTGATTCTAATGGTCGATCTTTGGAATCCGCGCGGCAAGGCGCCGGCGACGATGATTGAGGTCCAAGCACGACTCAAAGACGTCACCTATGCGAGCCGGGCGACTTACCAAATCCGCGCGTATGAAAAAATCAGCGTGCTGCGCCAGATGGTCGACAAGCTCTATAAATACCTGCCGCCGGGTCCCGATGCGGACGCGCTGTCGATCGAGGTAGCATCGCTCGGCTGCCCGCACACCGTCGATATCATCCACCTGGTCTATGAGGAAGCGTCGTATGAGCTTCCGTCGAGGGATTACGAATTTTCGCGCTCGTCCGTGGCACGTCACCGCGAGCAGGGGCTTGCCCAGGCGGCGCGAATGCTCGTCCGGCGCGGCTGGTGCGTGCCCGCGGCTCAGCCGGATGCCGTGCGGATTTACGAGGCCGAGCCGCTGCCAGAAGCGCGGCCGCGACAATCGAACAAGGCAAGTCGGCCTAAGCGCCGCGGCAAGACATCCAAATTGAGAGCCCATTGAGCAACGGTAGCCGGAAGGAGACTTATGATGCGCATGAAAGACAAGATCGCCATCGTGACCGGTGCGGCGAGCGGCATCGGGCGTGAAATTGCACTCGAATTCGCCCGCGCGGGCGCCAAGCTGGCCATTGCCGATCTCAACCTCGACGCCGCGAACGCCACCGCCAAAGAAATCACGGGGGCGGGCGGGACCGCGATCGGCGTGCGCATGGACGTGACCAAGGAGCCCGAGGTCGACGGTGCGGTCGAGGTGGTGGTCAAAAAGTTGGGCGGCGTCGACGTCATGGTGAGCAATGCCGGAATCCAGCACATCGATCCGCTCGACCAGCTCTCCTACGCGAATTGGCGCAAGGTCGTCGAAATCCACCTCGATGGCGGCTTTCTCTGCACGCGCGCCGCACTGCGCCAAATGTATGCACAAGGCCGCGGGGGATCGATCATCTACATGGGTTCGGTCCATTCCAAGGAGGCCTCTCCCTTGAAGGGACCCTACGTGTCGGCAAAGCATGCGCTGATCGGGTTGGCCAAGGTCGTCGCCAAGGAGGGGGCGAAGCACGGTGTGCGCTCGAACGTCATCTGCCCCGGATTTGTCCGCACGCCGCTGGTCGAGAAACAGATTCCAGAGCAGGCCAAGGAGCTTGGCATCACCGAGCAAGACGTGGTCAAGAACGTGATGCTGAAAGACACCGTTGACGGCGAGTTCACGACGATCCAGGACGTGGCCGAGCTCGCGGTCTTCCTCGCCTCTTACCCCACGAACGCCCTGACCGGCCAGTCGGTCGTGGTGAGCCACGGCTGGTTCATGCAATAAAGCATTTTCCGGCAAAGTGGCTGTGCGACAACGAAACCGCAGCACAGGCTGTGCCGTAAAAAATGCGACAAAATCGATAAATCTAAAGCCTGATTCGATTAATCCGATCGGGTCAGGCTTTAGCGCCAGCGTCAGAGCCCAAAGCGCGACCAGAGGGCGCGGGCCTCGAGGGATGCAATAAGCTCCGGCGCCCAATCCGCCGGCCAGACGATCCCCGGCGCATCGATCCCCGTGAGGCCGAGGCGTCGGCGAAGCCACCCGCGCTCTCCGCTCACGACGCGCAAGCGAACCTTCTCGCCAAAGCGCTTGCGCAGCGTGCCGCGCAGATCGCCAATGCCGTCGACCAACCCGAATTCGAGCGCGCGCCGCCCGGTCCAGAATTCGCCGTTGAAGAGCGTATCTTCACTCGCTTTCAGCTTGTTGGCCCGCCGCGTCCGCACTTGTGCCTTGAAGGCCTCGTGCAGCTCGCGCTGGAGTGCTTTGAGCCGCTCGATGTCGTCGGGATCTTCGGCAAGAAAGGGGTCGAGCATCGCCTTGCGCTCACCGGCCGTGTAGAGCCGGCGGCGAATGCCGAGCCGCTTGATCAGGTCTTGAAAGCCGAAGCTCGCCGAGATCACCCCGATCGAGCCGACGATCGAGGTCTCCGCCGCGTAGATCTCGTCGGCGGCCGAAGCGAGCCAGTAGCCGCCCGAGGCGGCGACATCCTCGACGAAGGCGAAGACGGGCACGTTCTTTTCGGCGGCGAGTTGGCGGATGCGGCCGGCGATAAGCGAAGATTGCGATGCCGAGCCACCCGGCGAATTGATCGCAAGTGCGACCGCGGAGAGCGGCTTGATCTTGAATGCGCGCTCGAGCACGCCGGCAAGGCCCGCGATATTGAGCCCGCCGCGCAGCGGGCCGAGGGGCCCGATCACACCGAAGAGGCGCACGACGGAAACCTGGGGCGGGGCCTGGCGCAGTGCGGGTATCGGCAACCGATCGAGGAACGCCATGAGACTCATGGCAGAAGGATAGGGCGCTCGACCGGACTTGCCAACCGCTTCAGAGATCGAGCGACGCGCCATGGCGGAGGATCGCCTCGGCCTCGGGCGTATAGGTGCCGTCGGCACGGTGCAGCACCAATCCCGCGGCAAGACGCATGGGCGACGCAAGTCCCTTGCGCGCGCGCACGACGACGCGCTTAGCCGGCCTCCCGTCGGCCACCGGCCACAGCGGATATACGACGATCTCGCCGGCCTTGCGGTGGAATGCCGTCAACAGCGCATCGAGCCGGTCCGCACGGTGAATGACCGTAACGCTTCCCTTGTCGCGGACCATGGTCAGACAAAAGGCGACCCAGGCGCCGAGGTCGGCGGCGCCTTCCACACCGGCCGCAGCCTTGCCGGCGTCGGGCGAAATCGACGCGCGAGCGGGCTCGAGATAAGGCGGATTCGCCATCACATGATCGAAGCCGCCGGGTGCCAGCCGGGGCGGCGGGCGGAGCAGGTCGCCCTCCATGATCGCGACACGGTCCTTCATGCCGTTGAGGTCCGCATTGTCGTTGGCGAGCCGGACAAGGGCGCGTTGCGACTCGATCCCCGAAACCCGCACGCCCGGAACGCGGGCCGCAAGACAAAGTGCCGCGGCCGCAACGCCCGCACCCGCGTCGAGCACGTGATCGCCCGCCGCCGCCGGTACCGCCGCCGCAAGCAGGACCGGATCGATCGCCACACGGTAGCCGCCCGCCTGCTGGATCAAGCGCACGCTGCCGCCGAGCAATCCGTCTTCGGTTGTGTCTTCCTCAGCCATCTTCCGGCAGCACTCCGGCTTCCTCGAGTATGCGCACGGCCCGGGCATGATCCTCATTGGGCACCATGAGCCGGCGCGCGATTGCGCCGATGCTGCCCTCGAGGACGCTCATATGGTTGTCGAGCACGAGGGTTTCGATGCGCCCTTCTGCGAGGAGCGCCGATATATAGGAGAGGCGCACCGGATCGTTCGTTCTAAAAAGCTCCTTCATCGCGCCGACCCCCTTGTCTTCCTCCCATCCAAGAACCGGGAGGCATTCCAGCCCGGTACTCGGGCATTTTATCCGTTGCCCAGTCGCTGCGATGCGACAAGACGCACCTTGACCGCGACGGTTGGCCCTCTATGCTCGCGGCAGAGGAAATCTGCGTCAAGCGGGACGGAAAGCAAGTGGCCATTATCTTCAATCTGGAGGAAGGTCGGGAAAAAGCACCCGACGCCGCGTTGATTAGGCTCCAGGCGCTCGTCGCCGAGGATTTGCGACTGGTCAACGAAGTGATCGTCCAGCGCATGGACAGCCCCGTGGTACTCATCCCCCAATTGGCCGGCCATATCGTCGCGGCCGGCGGCAAACGTCTGCGGCCAATCCTGACGCTTGCCTCGGCCAAGTTGTGCGGGTACCAGGGTAAGCGCCATGTGCGGCTCGCCGCCTGCGTCGAATTCATTCATACGGCCACTCTACTCCACGACGACGTCGTCGACGCGAGCGACCTTCGGCGCGGGCTCAAGACCGCGAACGCGGTATGGGGCAACAAGGCAAGCGTGCTCGTCGGAGATTTCCTGTTCAGCCGCGCCTTCCAGCTCATGGTCGAGGATGGCTCTCTCGACGTACTGCGGATCCTGTCGAACGCGTCCGCCGTGATCGCCGAAGGGGAAGTCCACCAGCTCATCACCGCGAACGACACGGAAACGAGCGAGACCGCCTACCTCGACGTGATCCGCGCCAAGACCGCCTGTCTTTTCGCCGCTGCTTGCGAGATCGGTGCCGTCGTGGCCGAACGCCCGAAGGTCGAGGCGGAAGCGCTCGAAGGATATGGCCTCAATCTGGGCATCGCCTTCCAGTTGATCGACGACGTGCTCGACTTCGCGGCCCGCCGCGACACGCTCGGCAAGAACGTTGGCGACGATTTCCGCGACGGCAAGATCACATTGCCGATCGTGCTTGCCTTCCGCCGCGGTAGCGAAGCGGAGCGATCGTTCTGGCGCCGCGCGCTCGAGGACCTCGACCAGCGCGAGGGCGATCTCGAGCAGGCGATCCAGCTCATGGAGCGGCACGGCTCGCTGCGCGACACCGTCGCGCGCGCGCGACACTACGGCGCCATAGCACGGGACGCCCTCGGCATTTTCCCGGAAACGATCGAGAAGCGCGCCCTTCTCGACCTCATCGATTTCTGCATTCAGCGCACACACTGAGGCTGGGACCGTGGTGCGGCACTTGCGACTCTTCGCCGCCAGCACCTCGGCCGCGAGCTTCGTCATGCTGCCGGTACCCGGCTTAGGTGCCGAGGTGGGCGCACCCGCACTCGACGGCCGCACCCTCGGTCTCGGATGGCTCATTCCATTCGCGGGCCTATTGCTTTCGATCGCGCTCCTCCCTCTCTTGGCGCGGCATTTCTGGCATCGCCATCACGGCAAGGTCTCGGCCGCCTGGGCCGTCGTATTCCTCGCTCCCTTCACGCTGCATGTTGGTGTCGCGGTTGCGGTCGCAGAAGTCGCGCACATGCTGCTTCTCGAATATATCCCCTTTGTCCTCCTGCTCTTCGCCCTGTTCACTGTCGCCGGCGGGGTTCGCGTTGCCGGCCAGATTTCCAGCAGTCCCACCTCGAACACCGCGATCCTGGCGTTCGGGACGCTTCTGGCAAGCATCGTCGGCACGACCGGCGCATCCATTTTGCTCATCCGGCCGCTGATCTCCGCCAATCGGGCGCGAGGCCATAAGACCCACATCTTTGTTTTCTTCATATTTCTCGTGAGCAACATCGGGGGGGCCTTGAGTCCCCTCGGAGACCCGCCGCTTTTCCTCGGTTTTCTCGAGGGCGTTTCGTTTTTCTGGCCGACGGTCCATCTGCTGGCACCGATGCTCATTCTGAGCGGAGGACTCGTCGCGATCTTCTTCCTGCTCGACAGATACCTCTATCGCCGGGAATCGCCGTGTGCTGAAAAAGAGGACGCGAGCCCGCTTCATCTGGAGGGCAAGCGCAACCTTGTGCTTCTCATCGGCGTCATCGGTGCGGTGTTGATGAGCGGGGTATGGCATCCCGGAATAAGCGTGGACGTGCTCGGCACGCATCTCAGGCTCGAGATGATCCTGCGCGACGCGATCCTCGTCGCACTCGCGGTGATCTCGCTCCGGATCACGCACGCGACGATCCATCAGGCGAACGGCTTTTCCTGGTTTCCGATCCTCGAGGTGGCGAAGCTCTTCGCGGGCCTCTTCATCACGATCATTCCCGCGATTGCGATACTTCGCGCGGGCACCGAGGGCGCTCTCGCCACCTGGATCGGCCTCGTCACCGCTCCCGACGGCCAACCGATACCGGCGATGTATTTCTGGATGACGGGATTGCTGTCGAGTGCTCTCGACAACGCACCCACCTACCTCATGTTCTTCAATATGGCCAGCGGGGACGCGGAGAAACTCATGGGTCCACTCTCCGCCACGCTCGTCGCTATCTCGGCGGGTGCGGTCTTCATGGGCGCCAATACCTATGTGGGGAATGCGCCCAATTTCATGGTGAAATCGATCTGCGAACAATACGGCATTCGCATGCCGAGCTTTTTTGGCTATATGCTGTGGTCCTTCGGCATCCTGACGCCGTTCTACCTCGTGCTGACCTTTCTTTTCTTCCGATGAGCTTCGGGGCCGAGCCATTCGCCGATGTGCTCGGCGAGATGGGATGAGGCGCGCGAGCGGCCGTCTCGTGCCGTGTGAAGCGTAATCTCGACTTCGGGCAGATGAGGAAACCCTTCGCGCGGGCCGAGCACGCGCAAGGCGGGACTGAGCGTCGTCTTCTTGAAGACGCTCACCGCGAGGCCGGCGGCGACGGCCGCTTCCACCGCCCCCAGGCTCGGACTCATATAAGCGCAACGCCACGCTCTGCCGCGCGCGTCGAGCGCTTGGGTGACCCAGCGTCGGAACAGGCAGCCGTTGGGATAAAGTGCGAGCGGGAGCGGATTGGCGCTGTGAACGTCGGCATCCGTCGACGTGGCCCAGATCGGCCGGTCCCGGCGCAAGACGAGGCCGCGATTGGTACCCACGGGATGCATGGCGAGTACCAGATCATAGTCAGCGCCGAGCCGCTCCAAGAGATGTGCTGTAAGCCCCGTATGCAGCTCGACCTGCACGGCCGGATAGCGCTCGGCGAACGCCGCGAGGATGGGCGGGAGCACGCGCGTCGCGTAATCGTCGATTGATCCGACGCGGACGACGCCAGCCACGCCCGCCGTCGCCAGCGCAAGCAGCGCTTCGTCCTGAAGCTCAAGGATCCGTCGTGCGTAGCCGAGAAGCCGCTCGCCCTCCGCGGTCAATTCAACGCGCCGGCCGCGACGGTCGAGGAGCCGCTGGCCGCTCTGCGCCTCGAGGCGTTGCATCTGCATGCTCACCGCCGACTGGGTGCGGCCGAGCATCGCCGCGGCACGGGTGAATCCGCCGCGTTCGGCGATCGCCACGAAGGCGCGCAAAAGATCATGATCGAGCATTCCTAACCTTCTATCACGTTTCGTGATTCAT
>DATDHA010000213.1:0-2213 GCA_036521815.1 Alphaproteobacteria bacterium
GATGGCGGATAGCACTGCCGGGCGCCACCACGCCATCGCTCGCGGACGCCGTCGAGAAGACGGCGTCGACCGCCTGAAGTATGGCCGGTGCGGAGCGGAACGATACCTCGAGATCGACCGAGCGCCATGTCCCCGCAGCCGCCTTCACGCGCCCGGCGAAAAGGGCACGCATCGCGTCGAATGCCTTCGGGTCCGCGCGCTGGAAGCTGTAGATCGACTGCTTGGCATCGCCGACCGCGAAGACCGTCCGCGTATCCGGCTTCGCACCCTCGCCCGCGAAGAATTCTTCCGAAAGTGCTGCAACGATCGACCATTGATCCGGGTTCGTGTCCTGCGCCTCATCGATCAGGATGTGGTCGAGGCCCTGATCGAGCTTATAGAGCACCCACTCCGCACCGCGTGCTTCGAGAAGCTGCCGAGTCTTGAAAATGAGATCGTCATAGTCGAGGAGTGTTGCGAATTCCTTGTAGCGCTCGTACGCATCGAGCATGGCAGCACCGATGCGCAGAAGTGCCGCCGTGGCCACAGCGGTGGTCGCCGCATTGAGCCGGTCCACGACAGCCAGAAGTCGCTCGGCCTCATCGCGCAGTATTTCGTCGACACGGGGTGCCGCGTCGCACGCGGCTTTGGTCGCGAGAGTCGCGCGAATCGTTTGCTTAGCGGTCAGAAAGATCAGGAGATAGTCCGCGAAACCGCTCCCGCGCCGTTCGGGCGCTGCGAGCCAGGCGGCGAGCTTGGCGCCACGGTCCCGGTCCGTGGGCTTGCCCGCCGCAAGCGCCTTGGCCGCCGCGCGCAAGCCCGCCACGTCGAACGCGTCATCGGCGCACGCCCGCACTTTGATCTTGTCGGGCGTGTCGGATGTGTCGAGTCCGAGGCGGCGATATACGGCGGAAATTGCCGCCTCGATCCCGCCCACGCGATCGAGTCCGCGCGCGAGACGGCCCCGCTCGCGCACGAGATCGCCCATCAGCTCGCCGAACGCGTCCTCCGCGACATGGCTCGTCACTTCGGCAAGTGCCCGCGCGAGCGTGTCGTCGCCACGGGGGTGCGCGCGGGCGAGAACGTCGTCGCGCGCGCGCGCGATGAGCTCGGCCGCACTGCGCTCGTCCATCACGTCGAAATGGGGCGAAAGGCCCGCTTCGAGCGGAAAGCGGCGCAGGAGCGATTGGCAGAAGGCGTGAATGGTCATGATCTTGAGCCCGCCGGGCGCGTCGACGACTTGGGCGAACAATCGCCGCGCGCGCGCGCGCCGGTCCGCCTCGGGTGTTGCTTGCGGGAGATCGCCGAGCATCTCGTCGAGCGCCGCGTCAGGCCCGCTCGCCCACGCGCCGAGGCGGCTGGCGATACGGTTCGCCATCTCGGCGGCCGCCGCCTTCGTGAATGTGAGGCAGAGGATGCGCGTGGGTGGTGTGCCGGCGAGCAGCAAGCTGAGCACGCGGTCGGTGAGGACCGACGTCTTGCCGGTACCCGCCGACGCCGAGACCCATACCGACGCAGCCGGATCGGCAGCGAGGCGCTGTTCCTTGCGCGGATCGAGGGTTGCCGAGCCCGCACTCATTCGGCCACCCCATCTTGCGCCGACCATTCCTTGACGCGCGCCAGATGCTCGTAGTTGCTGAACCGAGGTGCATAGGCCGGCCGCGGCCGGGCCTCATAGGCGGTCGCGGGGTCGTCGAATTTCGCGATGAGGCTCAAAAGCCCGGCAAGTGCGTCGCGCGCGAGATCTCCTGGATTCGCCTTGAGGTCAATGACTTCGCCCGGCGGTTCGCCCCCCGTTAGGCGCCAGAACGCGACAGATGTCACTTCATCGGCCGGAACGGCGCGAAACGCACCTTGCATCGCCATCGCCGCCTCGAGCGAGAGCTGGGGGGAAAGGCCGGATTTTACCGCGGGGGCACTGGGTAGCGTGCCGGTCTTGTAGTCGATGATGACGAGCCCGCCGGCTTTGAGCCGGTCGATACGATCGGCGCGGCCGACGAGCGTGAAAGGCTTGTAGCTTGTTTCGAGCACGAGAGCACCTTCGACCTCGGTCGCACATTGTGCAATCTGGAGGCGACGGAGGCGCTCATGTTCGATGAACCATTCGGAGATCCGCTCGAAACGCGGCCACCAAAAGGCGCGCACGCCAGGCCGATCGAGCCAGGCGCTGAAGACGTCTTCGCCGATCTTGAGGAGAGCCCCGATTGCCTCGGGCGGCAACGCGTCCGGAAAAT
>DATDHA010000214.1:0-8059 GCA_036521815.1 Alphaproteobacteria bacterium
GGGCAGGAATAGGGTTCGACGACGCCGCCTATCGCGCGATAGGCGCCAAGGTGGTTGCCTCGGCCGAGGAGGTTTTCCGGACCGCCGAACTCGTCGTCAAGGTGAAGGAGCCGCAGATCGCCGAGTGCCGGCTTCTGCGCGAAGGTCAGGTGCTCTTCACCTACCTGCATCTTGCGGCCGATCCTAAGCAAGCTAAGGCGCTCATGGAATCGGGCTGCACGGCGATCGCCTACGAGACGGTGACCGACGAAGGGGGCGGCCTGCCGCTTTTGGCGCCGATGAGCGAGGTCGCCGGCCGCATGTCGATCCAGGTCGGCGCGCATTGTCTTGAAAAAGAGCAAGGTGGGTCCGGCGTGCTCCTCGGCGGCGTTCCCGGCGTGTCGGCCGCGAAGGTCGTCATCATCGGGGGTGGCGTGTCCGGGACCAACGCAGCCCGCATGGCGATGGGCCTTGAGGCGCACGTCATCGTCATCGACAGGTCCCTGAAGCGGCTCTACGAGCTCGATCTCCAGTTCGGCGCCAAGCTGCATACGATGTTCTCGACCATGCACGCGATCGAGCAGCACGTTCTTTCGGCCGACCTCGTGATCGGCGCCGTACTCGTGCCGGGAGCAGCCGCACCCAAACTCGTCACGCGCGCCATGTTGCGTCAGATGCGCCGTGGTTCGGTCGTCGTCGATATCTCAATCGACCAGGGCGGGTGCTTCGAGACAAGCCGTCCGACGACCCACGCCGATCCGACTTATGTCGAGGAGGGTGTCGTGCATTATTGCGTCACGAACATGCCGGGTGCGGTTGCGCGCACGTCCACGTTCGCCCTCAACAACGCGACCCTGCCCTTCACGCTGGCTCTGGCCGACAAGGGCTTTCGCAAGGCACTCGAGGATAATCGCCATTTGCGCAACGGCCTGAACGTCCATCGCGGCAAGATCACCTACAAGGCGGTCGCAAGCGAACTCAAGCTCGACTATCTGCCCGCCGAGGAGGCGGTCAAACATTGATTGTGCGTATCGGATGGCCGGCAATAGGATAGCCGGCATCTCGCAGGACCTGGAGGAACGCGCGTGTCGGCCCCACCCCTGACGATTCGCCAGCTTCGAAGCCGGGCCGTGCGCCTGCCTATGCGTCGGCCGCTTGTGACCAGCAGTGGGTCGATCGCCACCGTACCCCTCGTTCTCGTGGACCTCGAAACCGAGGAGGGTGTTGGTGGCTGCAGCTACCTCTTTTGCATCCATGACGGCATCGTGCCGTTGGTGCGCGCCGCGTTGGCCGATCTCCTTGCCCTCGTCAGAGGTGCCGAGGCGGCACCTGCGGCACTTTCCCAGAAAGCGATGGCACGGTATCGGCTCATCGATCCGAAGAGCGTCATCGGTCTTGCGATCTCCGGCCTCGATACCGCGTGCTGGGACGCTCTCGCAAAGGCGGCGAACCGTCCGCTCGCGCGATATCTGGGTGCCACGACAAAGCCGGTCAGGGCATACAATAGCTGCGGCCTCGGCATGATCTCTCCGGCGGCCGCGGCGGACGAGGTGCTGGGCCTTCTTGGCGAAGGATTTTGCGCGGCCAAAGTCCGCCTGGGACGTGCCGAACGGAAGGACGACCTCGCGGTTGTGCGGTCGGTGCGCAAGGCGATGCCATCGGACGCGATATTGATGTCCGATTACAACCAGTCGCTCACGGTCGCGGAAGCGATTGTACGGGGCCGTGCGCTCGACGGCGAGGGTCTCTATTGGATCGAGGAGCCGATCCGCCACGACGACTATGCCGGGAATGCGAGAGTCGCCGCAGCACTCGACACACCGGTCCAGATCGGCGAGAACTTCGTCTTTCCCCAAGCCATGGCCGCGGCATTGAGCGCTCACGCGTGCGACTACGTCATGCCCGATCTCCAGCGCATCGGCGGCGTCACCGGGTGGCTGCGCGCGGCGGCACTCGCGGACGCGGCGGGGGTCGAGATGTCGTCGCATCTCTTCCCCGAGGTGAGTGCCCACCTGCTCGCGGCGACACCCACGGCCCATTGGCTCGAATACGTCGACTGGGCCAATTCGGTCCTGGCGGAGCCGCTCGTCATTAGGGATAGCATGGCAATCATCCCGGATCGCCCGGGCCATGGCATGCGGTGGGACGAAGCATCGGTTCGAAAGTACGCAATCGATTAGCGGCGCAGCGCTCCGGCACACTCGGACCGGTCGGGAGGGAGCCATGACCGGGATCATGGAGGTATTCGTCGGCGACATCACCACGCTTGCCGTCGACGTGGTCGTGAACGCCGCCAATACGAGCCTGCTCGGCGGCGGAGGTGTCGATGGTGCGATCCATCGCGGGGCAGGACCCGAACTCCTCGCGGAATGCCGGAACCTCGGCGGCTGTCCGACCGGCGAGGCCAAACGCACCAAAGGCTATCGCCTGCCGGCCAAGTGGATCGTCCACACGGTCGGCCCCGTCTGGTCAGGCGGTGCGAGTGGCGAGGACAGGTTGCTCGAATCCTGCTATCGGGCATCGATGGCGCGCGCGCGCGAAGTCGCGGCGACGAGCATTGCTTTTCCCGCGATCTCGACGGGCATCTACCGCTTTCCCTTGGAGCGGGCCGCCGGTATGGCCGTCTCGACCGTGCGGCAGGAGCTTCTGATATCGCCGAGCTTGGCGCGGGTCGTCTTTTGCTGCTTCGGCGAGGATGCGGCCCGCATCTACCAGGCGCTGCTGGCGGCCGATTAGTCGTGATGGCATCGGGAGTCGCGCGCTGCGCATCGGTCGCGCGGGCTCGAGCCGGCGCACCAAGCCATTGCTTTTCCATGATTTTCAAGTCATGGTGCGACGCACCATAAGAAGGTGCCGCGAGGTATTCGGGGAGGGTCCGATGAGCGTGCGCAACCTCGACAGTCTCTTTGCACCTCAATCGGTTGCACTGATCGGGGCGAGCGAGCGGCCGAATTCGGTGGGTGCCGTGGCGGCACACAACCTATTCAATGCCGGCTTCGCCGGGCCGATCATGCCTGTCAATCCTAAGCACCGCTCGGTCGAAGGCGTTCTGACCTATCCGGACGAGGCAAGCCTGCCTGTGACGCCGGATCTCGCCGTGATTTGCACCCCACCGAAGGCTGTTCCCGGCATAATTTCCGCACTCGGCAGGCGGGGCACAAAGGCCGCAGTCGTGATCACCGCTGGGTTCGGCGAGGGCGAGGATCGCGCCGGGAACGATCTGCGACAAGCTGCCCTCGACGCGGCACGCCCCCATCTTCTACGCATCGTGGGGCCGAACTGCCTCGGCGTCATCGTGCCCGGCATCAACCTCAATGCGAGCTTCTCGCACCTCTCCCCACCCAAGGGGGACCTCGCTTTCGTCACCCAGTCCGGAGCAATGGTGACCTCGGTGCTCGATTGGGCTGCACCTCGCCGCATCGGCTTCTCCCACCTCGTCTCCCTGGGCGACATGACCGACGTCGATTTCGGCGACGTGCTGGACTACTTGGCGCGCGACTCGGCGACGGGCGCGATCCTCCTCTACATCGAAGGGGTCACCCACGCGCGAAAATTCATGTCGGCGGCCCGAATCGCGGCGCGCACCAAGCCTGTCGTCGTGGTGAAGGCCGGCCGCCATGCGGAGGGTGCGAAGGCCGCGGCCTCGCACACCGGTGCAATGGCCGGCTCGGACGAAGTCTACGACGCGGCCCTTCGGCGCGCAGGCATGCTGCGCGTGCTCGAGCTCGACGAACTGTTCGACGCAGTGGAGACGTTGGCACTTTCCCATTCCACGGGCGGGGACCGGCTTGCCATCTTGACCAATGGCGGCGGCATCGGGGTGATGGCGACGGACAGCCTCATGGACGAGGGTGGCCGTCTCGCAACATTTTCGGCATCGACGATTGAAAAGCTCGACAAGTTGCTGCCGTCGACCTGGTCCCGCGGAAATCCTGTCGACATCATCGGCGACGCTCCGCCCGAGCGCTACAAAGCCGCACTTGCCGTCTTGTTCGACGACAAGGAGATCGACGCGGTGCTGGCGCTCAACTGTCCGACGGCGGTTACCTCCTCGACCGATGCCGCGAAGGCGGTGATCGAAGCCGCAGCGGAGCGAAAACGCAATCTCTTCACGAGCTGGATCGGCGACGCAACCGCCGCCGAGGCGCGGCATCTCTTTACCGAGGCGCGCATCCCGACCTACGCCACGCCCGATCATGCCATTCGCGCCTTCATGCATATGGTGCGCTACCGGCGCAATCAGAACCTGCTTGTCCAGGTACCGTCTTCGGTGCCGGAGGATTTCTCGCCCGATACCGCGAAGGCACGCGCAACGATCAAGGCGGCACTCGACGCAGGCCGCGAATGGCTCACGGAAGTCGAGGCAAAAGACGTCCTGCTCGCCTACCAGGTTCCCGCCGTTCCGACGCGCCTGGCACAGACGCCGGAGGATGCCGCCCTCCTCGCTGAAGCGTTCGGCGCGGCCTGTGCGCTCAAGATCGTCTCCCCCGACATCACCCACAAAAGCGATGCCGGCGGCGTCGTGCTCGGCCTTTCAACGCCGCAAGCGGTGCGCGATGCGGCAGAGGCGATGCAGGCGCGGATCAGCAAAGCACGCCCGGACGCGCGCATCGAGGGATTTGCGGTCGAGCCCATGTTCGTCAGTGCTGGCGGCTATGAACTTATCGTCGGAATGACGGAGGACGCCCAATTCGGCCCGGTCATCCTCTTCGGCCACGGCGGCGTGGCGGCGGAAGTCATCGCCGACAAAGCCCTTTCGCTGGCACCGCTCAACATGGTGCTGGCGCATTCGCTGATCTCGCGTACGCGGGTCTATCGTCTGCTCCAGGGCTTCCGCAACCAACCGCCTGCCGCACTCGACGCAATCGCATTGACGCTCGTGAAAATTTCCCAACTCGTTGTCGATTTCGCCGAGATCGTCGAGCTCGATATCAACCCGCTCGTGGCCGACGCAAAGGGGGTGTTGGCACTCGACGCGCGCGTTCGCGTGAAAAGCACCCACCGCGATGCCCAAGCGCGGCTGGCAATCCGGCCGTATCCGACGGCCCTCGAAGAAGCGGTCCCGCTGCCCGACGGCCGCACCCTCCTGCTCCGCCCGGTGCGGCCCGAGGATGCACCCGCCTTTATCGACGCATTCGAGAAACTCTCGCCCGAGGACGTGCGCTTGCGCTTTTTCGCACCCAAGAAGGAGCTCTCGACGAACTTCGCGGCCCGGCTCACGCAGATCGACTATGATCGCGAAATGGCGCTTGTGCTGAGCGAGCAGGGGGCGCCTCCCGGCCGGGCCGAAATTTACGGTGTCGTTCGAATTGCCGCCGATCCCGACAATGAGGCGGCCGAATACGCGATCATCGTCCGCACCGATATGAAGGGCCAAGGCCTCGGCTATTTTCTCATGAACAAGATCATCGCCTATGCCCGGACGCGAGGCGTCAGGCATCTCTTTGGCGACGTTCTGCGGGAAAACGAAAGCATGCTGAAAATGTGCCGCGAGTTCGGCTTCGCGATTCATGCGGTCGCCGATGAGGGCGAGATCGTGCGGGTCGAGCTCGACCTTCAGGCCAGCGCGTCGTCGAGGGCATAGCCCGCCGAGCGCACGGTGCGAATCGGGTCCGATTGCGTGTCGGCATTGAGTGCCCGGCGCAGGCGGCGGATATGGACGTCGACCGTGCGCGGCTCAACGTAGACATCACTTCCCCAGACCGCGTCGAGGAGCTGCTCGCGCGAGAAGACGCGACCGGGATGCTCGAGCAGATAGCGCAGGAGGCGAAATTCAGTCGGTCCGAGATGGATGTGCCGTCCGCCGCGGGCCACCCGATGTGCCGCGAGATCCATGATGATGTCGCCATAGGCGAGCTTTTCCTCGGCAAGTGCCGGGCGCGCGCGCCTAAGGACCGCGCGAACCCGCGCGATGAGCTCGCGCGGGGAGAACGGCTTCGTCATGTAGTCGTCCGCACCGCTGTTGAGGCCGCGGATCCGGTCGCCCTCTTCGCCGCGTGCGGTCAGCATGATGATGGGAATATTGCGCGTCTCGGCGCGCCGGCGGAGCTGGCGGCACACATCGAGCCCAGACATCAGCGGCAGCATCCAGTCGAGCACGATGAGATCGGGCAAATCCTCGGAGACCATGACGAGCGCTTCTTCACCGTCTGCGGCCGACGAGGCCCGAAAGCCCTCTTGCTCGAAATTGTAACGCAGCAGCTCGACCAGAGCCGCTTCGTCTTCCACGATCAGCACGTGCAATTTCATACTCTCGCTAATGTCGGTTCACCCTTCGCTTTTCCCGGATTTCTTCTCGGCACTGGGTGCCACGACAGTGAAACTCGACGTATCGCCCTTGGGGCGGCCTTCGAGAAATGGCCCACCCTCGACGAGGAAGTGAACGGTCTCGGCGATATTGGTGGCATGGTCGCCGATGCGTTCGATATTCTTCGCGATGAACAAGAGATGCGTGCACGGCGTGATGTTGCGCGGATCCTCCATCATATAAGTGAGCAGTTCGCGGAAGAGACCGGCGTACATCTCGTCGAGTTCCTCGTCGCGCCGCCAGACTTGCAGGGCCTTGTTTATGTCGCGCTCGGTATAGGCGTCGAGGACGTCCTTGATGAGTGCTTGTGCGAGGGTACCCATTCGCGGGATCGCGAAAATCGGGTTCACGACTGGGCTTTGGACGAGGGCCTGGGTGCGCTTTGCGACATTCGCCGCATAATCCGCGATGCGCTCAAGATCGCTCGATATCTTCAAGGCGGCGACGATGTTGCGGAGGTCCCGCGCCATCGGCTGGCGAAGTGCGAGGAGACGAACGACCTGGTTCTGGACCTCGTGCTCCAGCTCGTCGACACGCGCATCGGCATCGACGGTCCTCGCACCGAGTGCGGGATCGCGCTTGATCACCGCCTCGATCGCGTTGGCGATCTGGATTTCAGCGAGACCGCCCATCTGGGCGATGGCGTTGTTGAGCTGGTCGAGCTCCTGGTCGTAGACTCGGACGATGTGATCGGAGGCCATCTCCAACTCCCGCACAATTCCGAACCGTGGCTGGTCCCATTCAGGAACCACAGACCTTCGATTTCCCTGGTTCAGGCCGGCGATTTCCCTATTTCAGGCCGAAACGACAGCGCCATGGTAAGTTGCACAAGCTCGCTTGGCTAGGCGGCCTCCAAACGTCATTCGATGGCGACACCCCTTAAGCGACGCCAAGCCTAGCCCGCCGCCGCGAAGGATTTAATACAATAATATGATAGTTGCGTTACTAATCCGACGGGACCAGCGCCAACGCGATCCAGGCGCCGATTGCACATCCAAGGCGCTATTCCTCGGCGCGTCGTGGATCGCGCGTGACCGGCAGATAGACCGTGAACGTACTACCTTGGCCGATCTCGCTTTCGATTTGCAAGGCACCCCGGTGGCGATTCACGATGTGCTTGACGATGGCAAGGCCGAGGCCGGTGCCGCCGAGTTCCCGCGACCGAGCGGCGTCAACGCGGTAGAAGCGCTCCGTGAGGCGGGGAATCTGCTCGCTCGTAATGCCCTCGCCGCGGTCGCGGACGGCAACACCGGCCGCGGGGACGCGGCTGATCGGTACCGGACAGTGGTCCGCCTTGAAAGCAAAAATCTGGATCGTCGTGCCGCGCCGGCCGTATTTGAGCGCATTGTCGATCAAATTTTGAAAGACCTGAGCCAGCTCGTCGGGATCGCCCAGCACGGGCGGCAACGCGCCATTGGTGGGTTCGATGGCCACCGTCATCTGACGCGCCTTGCTTTGCGGCTGCAGCGCGTCCGCCACCCCGCGCAGGACCTGGAGAAGGTCGACCCGCTCCGTCGGCGGGGTATGCTCGCGAAGCTCGATTCGGGAAAGCGAGAGCAAATCGTCGACCAGGCGTGACATGCGGCCCGCCTGATACTGCATGATCGCGAGGAACCGCTCGCGCGCCCGGGCATCCTGGCTGGCAGGCCCTTGCAGCGTTTCGATGAATCCGAGGAGGGTTGCAAGCGGCGTGCGCAGCTCGTGGCTCGCGTTCGCCACGAAGTCGGCGCGCATTTGCTCAGTGCGCTTCTCCGCGGTCAGATCGTGGAGAAC